>JBKDAC010000083.1:0-5123 GCA_046316515.1 Sandaracinobacter sp.
CTTCTGTGATGCGACGGCTCTGGCCGTCGACGATCAGGACGGCCTCGTCGCTCTGGTCAAACAGGAGGCGGTAGCGCTGCTCGGTCTCGCGCAGGCGGACATAGTCGCGCTCCATCGACTGCTGTAGCTGTATGAGGCGCTGCTGCACCTGCAGCGCTGCGCGCATTTCCCGGCCAACCGCGATCACCCGCCCGTCGGCCCCGGCCTCGAGCGCGAGGTAACGGACCGGCACCTGACCCTTGGGCGCCGGGTGGTTCACCTGCCGCCAGCGCGGTGTGCCCCGGCTTGCCACATCCTGCAGCATTTCCTGCACCTTGGCGCGGCTTTCGGGGCTGACCGTGTCGATGAAGGGCCGGTCGATCCAGCCTGCGAACGGGTCCTCACCCAGTTCGGAACTGCCGATGGCGATGTCGCGGATCACACCCTCGCGGTCGATGACGATGGTGACATCGTTGGAGGCTGCGAGGATGCGGGCTGTCGAGTCGGTTTCGAGCCCGGCCAGGGATTCCTGCGGGTCGCGAAAGGGGAGCGGCCCGGGCGACGGGGGAGGGGGGAGGTCCATCGCCTACTGTCCTCAGCCGACGCGCCGGTCAGCCGGGCTGAAGGCCGGCGCGTGCCGCAGGGTGCCCCGCAGTGCCGCGAGACACGCCATGCCCCGATACATTCCTGTCTGTTCCGACGAGATATTGTGCAACGAGCAACTCCGCCTGGTGCAACGCGGCCCGGGCATTGGATGCGGTGGCGTCAGCGCCGATTTCATCCGCAAGCGATGCTTGGTCGTTGAACACGGGACCACCAACCATGATGCTGACGCCCGGGTTGTAGGAAGCTGCCCGCAGGTCTGCCACAAGATCGGTCAATGCGCCGCTATTGCGCTCAATCGAAACGGTCAAGGCTATGATTTCGAACCAGCCCTCTGCGACTTGCCGCAAAAGCTGGGCGCGGGTGGCGCCGCGCAGGCCCGTGCATGTCCATCCGGCCCGGCGGAACATCTCTTCCAGAAGCAGAGACCCGAAGCTGTGGTCGTCGCCCGGGGCGACGGCGCACAGGATCCGGCGCTCGTGCATCACATCGCCGATTTCCGACCCGCCGCGGCGGGAGGCGAGCTCGTGCACAAGCTCCTGCAGCCGCCAGAGGCCAAGAGTGACCTCGATGAAGTCGGCGCTGTCGTCTTCCCAGCGTTCGCCCAGAATGCGGGCGGCCGGCGCCATCACGTCGAGCAGGAGCGAGTCGAAGGAGAGACCCTGGGCCATCGCCAGTTCGGACATGTCGGCAAGGTGCCGGGTGTCGGACTGAACGGCGAGATCGGCCATTGTGGCAGGATCCAGCCTGCCGATGCCATCGGCACCATCCGGATGCTGGCCGGACCTGTGGGCCGCAATGAGCCGCGGGATGATCTCGTCGGCAATGAGGGAGGCCATGCTCTGATGGCAGCTGGTGTCGGTGGACCCGGTCCCTGCCGGGCGAACGGCACGAATGGATGCTGCCGAAGCGGTTTCGTCCAGCTGCCCGCTGCCCGCGGTGGTGATCTGCCCCGTCGAATCTCTGCGCAGCATGGACCCTCCTGAGCCGTTCTGCAGGATCCGTCGCCGTCTCTTCAGGCTGGTCGGCGGAGTGTTTCTGATGTGCGACTCCCCGTAGCACATCCAACTGACGCAAGGCTAAGCCGAAACGAGGGGTCTTGGCAACAGTTGGCGCGGCAGTTCCACTCATGAGTGTCAAAAAAATTGGACGTAAAGATAATTTGACACTGGCATCCGAGTGGCAATAAGTTTGCCGGAAGGAGGACCGCGTGGCAGCAGATATCCAGCGGCACGCTTCGGCAAGTGGGGGCGCCCCAAACAGGGGGGCGGCTCTCTACACGCCGGAAGAGCGCCAACGCCGCGACGCGACCCGGTGGACACTCGTCCAGGGCGTGCTCGCGCCGATCCAGTTCCTCGTGTTCCTGGTTTCGACCGTGCTGGTCGTCCGCTTCCTGATGACGGGCGCGGGGGAAGGCCTTGCGATCGCCTCCATCCTGCTGAAAACGCTTCTTCTTTATACGATTATGGTCACCGGCTCGATCTGGGAGAAGGTGGTGTTCGGCAAGTGGTTGTTCGCCGAGCCCTTCTGGTGGGAGGACTTCGTCTCCTTTCTCGTGATCGGGTTGCATACCCTGTATCTGGCGGCGCTGCTGCGGGGCTGGTGGAGCAGCGAGGCCCGCATGGGTCTCGCGCTGCTGGCCTATGCCATCTACGCCATGAACGCGACGCAGTTCCTGCTGAAGCTGCGGGCCGCGCGCCTGCAGGCCGCCGCCGAGGACATGCCTTCATCGGGAGCAACCGCATGACCGCAGGGGCCATGGCCACGACCGGCACCGTGCGCCCGCTGCTGCGGGAGCGCGGACAGCGCGAGGTCTTTTGCGGGCTGACGGGCATCGTCTGGCTGCACCGCAAGATCCAGGACGCCTTTTTTCTGGTGGTCGGGTCGCGCACCTGTGCCCATCTGCTGCAGTCGGCCGCTGGCGTGATGCTGTTTGCCGAGCCGCGCTTTGCGACCGCAATCATCGAGGAGCGGGACCTCGCCGGCATGGCGGACGCCAATGAGGAGCTCGACCGGGTGGTCGACCGCCTGCTGGCCCGCCGGCCCGATATCCGCATGCTCTTCCTGGTCGGCTCCTGCCCGTCGGAAGTGATCAAGCTGGACCTGTCGCGGGCGGCGCAGCGGCTGTCGGCCAGGCATCGCGCGGTCCGCGTGCTGAACTATTCGGGCTCGGGACTCGAGACAACCTTTACCCAGGGCGAGGATGCCTGCCTTGCAGCCTTGGTGCCCGAGCTGCCGGCCACCACGTCGACGGCGCCCGAGCTGATGATCGTGGGCAGCCTGCCCGACATCGTGGAAGACCAGTTCCTGCGGCTGTTTGCCGACATGGGCATCCCGACGGTGCGCAGCCTGCCGGCGCGCAATGCCGCCGCCATGCCGCCGGTGGGGCCGAACACCCGGTTTCTGATGGCGCAGCCCTTCCTGGGCGATACGGCGCGCGCGCTGGAAGACCGGGGCGCGCGGCGGCTGGATGCGCTGTTCCCGTTTGGCGCCGAGGGGACGGTTGACTGGCTGCATGCGGCCGCCAAGGCATTCGGAATCGACGAGATGCACTTCCGCGGCCTGGTTGCCGCGCCGCGTGAGCGGGCCAAGCGGGCGCTGGAGCGGCATCGGGCGCTGCTGGAAGGCAAGACCATCTTCTTCCTGCCCGACAGCCAACTGGAGCTGCCGCTGGCGCGGTTCCTTGCGAACGAGCTGGGGATGGTGCCGATCGAGGTGGGGACGCCCTATCTGCACCGCCAGCATATGGCCCGCGAGCTGGAGTCGCTGCCCGAGGGTGTGCGCATGTCCGAAGGGCAGGATGTGGACCGTCAGCTGGACCGGGTGCGGGAATCCCGGCCCGACCTGACCGTGTGCGGCCTTGGGATTGCCAACCCGTTGGAAGCGCAGGGGCTTTCCACTAAATGGTCGATCGAGCTGGTGTTCTCGCCGGTGCATGGCTTCGACCAGGCCGGGGACCTTGCCGAACTCTTCGCCCGGCCGCTCCGCCGTCGCGACATGCTGAAGGTCTGACGCCCCATGCAGCTGACGCTCTGGACCTATGAAGGACCGCCCCATGTGGGGGCGATGCGTGTCGCGACGGCGATGCGGGGCGTCCATTATGTGCTGCATGCGCCACAGGGCGACACCTATGCCGACCTGCTGTTCACGATGATCGAGCGCCGGGGCGAGCGCCCGCCCGTGACCTACACCACCTTCGAGGCCCGCGATCTGGGGGGCGACACGGCCGAACTGTTCCAGACAGCCGCCCGCGATGCCTATGCGCGTTTCAAGCCGCAGGCGATGCTGGTGGGCGCGAGCTGCACCGCCGAGCTGATCCAGGACGATCCGGCAGGGCTTGCCGAGGCCATGGACCTTCCCTGCCCGGTGATCGCTCTGGAACTGCCGAGCTATCAGCGGCGCGAGCATTGGGGCGCAGCCGAGACTTTTCACGCGCTGGTCCGCGGGCTTGCCCGCCGCGACATGACGCGCGCGCCCCGCGAAGGGCGGCGCCCGAAGGCGAACATCCTGGGGCCGACGGCGCTGGGCTTCCGCCACCGGGATGACCTGGTGGAAGTGAAGATACTGCTCTCCGCACTGGGCATCGATCTGCACGTGGTGGCACCGCTGGGCGCGACTCCGGCAGATCTGGTGACGCTTGGCGAGGCGGACTTCAACATCAGCCTCTATCCCGAGATTTCCGATACGGCCGCCCGGTGGCTGGAACGGCAGTTCAAGCAGCCGACCGTGCGCACCGTGCCGATCGGCCATTGCGCGACGATGGATTTCATCAGGGAAGTCGCGCTGGTGGCCGGCGTAGATCCGGCGCCGGCGCTCGCGCTGGGCAGTCGCATGCCCTGGTGGAGCCGGTCGGTCGACTCGACCTACCTGACCTCCAAGCGGGTGTTCATCTTCGGCGATGCGACCCATGCGGTGGCCGCCGCCCGGGTTGCCCGCGACGAGCTGGGCTTCGAGGTATGCGGCATCGGTTGCTATAACCGGGAGTTCGCCCGCGACGTGCGGGAAGCCGCCGCCGAGCTGGGCCTCGAGGCGCTGATCACCGACGATTATCTGGAAGTGGAGGCCGCGATCACGGCCGCCCAGCCCGAGCTGGTGCTGGGCACGCAGATGGAGCGGATGATCGCCAAGAAGCTGAAGCTGCCCTGCGCGGTGATTTCCGCCCCGGTTCATGTACAGGATTTCCCGGCCCGCCACAGCCCGCTGATGGGCTTTGAGGGCGCGAACGTGATCTTCGACAGCTGGGTTCACCCACTGGTGATGGGGCTGGAAGAGCATCTGCTGACGATGTTCCGCGATGATTTCGAGTTTCACGACTCGGCGGGCCCGTCGCACCTGGGTGCCGGCCATGGCGGAGGCGCTGCCAAGACCGAGCCGATCATGGCCGCACCCAAGCTGGAAGAACCGCAGGGCTGGACGGCGGAGGCCGAGCGCGAGCTTTTGAAGATCCCCTTCTTCGTGCGTGGCAAGGCACGCCGCAACACCGAGGCTTATGCCGCCAACCGGGGCATCGCGGCAATCACGCTGGACACGCTGTATGAGGC
>JBKDAC010000084.1:0-1255 GCA_046316515.1 Sandaracinobacter sp.
TCAACGTCGACCTCGGTGGTCGCGGCGAAGAGCACACCCGCGAACTCTATCGCTTCGTTGCCGGTGCCACCGGCACCTTCAACGAAGACTGGCGCTATGAAGTGGCCTTCAACTACGGCCGCCTCAATCAATCCTACGTGACCGCCGGCAACGTGCTGCGGGCAGAGGCAAACCGGGCGGCCGACGCCGCGCGCAATGCGCAGGGCCAGATCGTCTGCCGCGTCAACGCCGTCACCATCACGGATCCGAACTGCGTCCCCGCCAACTTCTTCGGCGAAGGCAATGTCTCGCAGGCCGCCCGGGATTACTTCCTGGTCGAATCCCGGCGTGACGAGTGGGCCGAGCAGATCAACGCCGTCGCGTTCATGTCGGGTGATCTCAGCCAGCTGTTCGAACTCCCCGGCGGCCCGGTCGGCTTCGCCGTCGGCGGCGAATGGCGCCAGGAGCGGGACTTCTCGACCTTCGACGACACAACCCGCAGCGGCCTGACCTTCCTGAATGCGCTCGGCACATTCGATCCGCCGACGCTCCGCGTGTGGGAACTGTTCGGCGAAGTCCGCGTGCCGCTGCTCGCGAACATGCCCTTCGTCGAGGAACTGACCCTCGAAGGCTCCGGCCGCTACTCGAACTACAATGTCGGCGGCACCGGCGGCGTGTTCGCGTGGAACCTGGGCGGCGTCTGGGCTCCCTCGCGTGATCTCCGCCTGAGCGCCGGCTATGCCCGCGCCCTCCGGGCACCAACCCAGACCAACCTCTTCGGTGCGCTGAACCAGACCTTCCTGAACGGCCTGGTTGATCCGTGCAGCCAGAACCGCATCCGCGACAACCCGAACCGCGTCGCCAACTGCGCTGCGGCCGGCGTGCCGACGACCCAGACGTTCAATGGCAGCACGGAACCGTTCACCAACGTTCCGACCGCCGGCATCTCGGGCTTCAACGGCTCCAACCCGAACCTCGAGGAAGAGCGGTCGACCAGCCTGACGATCGGTGCGGTGCTGCAGCCCCGCGCAGTCCCGGGCCTGACCTTCACGGTCGATTACTATAACATCGAAATCGAGAACGCGATCCTGACGCTGGGTGCCCAGACGATCATCGACCAGTGCTATGATGCACCGGGCGGTATCGACAACCAGTTCTGCCGCGCCCTCACCCGGAACCCGAACGGCACCTTCGCCGGTCAGGAAAATGTGAACCACGCGGGCGGGGTGGTGAACTTCCCGCGCACCGGTTCGTCGTTCACCCAGGGCCCGTTCAA
>JBKDAC010000085.1:0-9006 GCA_046316515.1 Sandaracinobacter sp.
GAAGAAAAACAGTCAATTGGCATCGATGGAGAGTAGATGAACCCCGACGGCGGCGATCAGCGCCTCGGTCTGGGCGAGTTCGATTCCGGCGTCGGCGAGGCTGCGGGTGAGCCGCCGTTCATCGATGGCGCGGTCCCGCCAGAGCGCGAAGATGGCGCCGAGCCGCACCTCGCCCAGCTGGTTGGTGAAGCGCTCGTCCTCGTAGATGGGGAAAGTGCCATCGGACAGGCGGTAGCCGCCATAGGCATAGCCGCCGCGGTTGGTGAAGGGCTGGGTGATCCGGCTTTCGAGGTAGCGGCCATCGTAGGTACCCGACAGGCGGGTTTCGACCTGCGCCTCGACCGAGGTGTCGAAGGCGCCGTCCGCCCCGAGCCTGCGTGCCTTGGCCTCGCGCCGCTTGGCATCGGCCTCGACCAGCACGGGGGCGTTGCGGCGCGCGGCGGCGAGGACTTCGGCGAGGTCCAGCGGGTCGGCGCTTGCCGGCGACGCCAGCAGCAGCGCCAGCAGCAGGCTGCGCCAGATGCTGCGCATCAGCCGCCCTTGGCCGGCGGGGCCGCGCCAGGATCTGTCTGCTCGCGGTCGATCGGGCGCTTGAACTCGAGCGGGAAGTCGTTGAGCTGCCGCCAGATTTCATAGCCGATCGTGACGGTTTCCATCATCACCCAGCCGCGGGTCTTGGCGCCGAGCCGGATGGTGGGCGCCGGCGGCCAGGCCGTTCCATCGGGCGACGGAAGCACGAGAACGCGATAGAGCCCGCTGGGTGCGGGGGCGGCATCGACGGAGTAGACGACCCCATCGAAGAAGCCGCGCGCAATCGACGGCCAGCCCGACACCTGGACGGCCGGCCAGCCTTCGAACTCGAGCCGGACCGGGCGGCCGGCATCGATGAAGATCACATCCCGTCCGTCGACGAACAGCTCCACGACTTCCTGCGTATCCGCAGGCGCGAAGGTGAGGAGCACCTCCCCTTCCTTCACGAAGGTGCCGATATCACCAACCAGCAGCTGCTGGACGACGCCATCACGCGGGGCACGCACGAGCTGGGCCTGCTGCCGATCGACCTCGATATTTGCGCCTGCCCGCTTGGCACGGACCTGGGCGAGCGTGGCACGCAGAGCCGCTACTTTCAGGAGCGCCAGTTCGAGATCGCGCCGGGCGCTCAGCCCTTCGGCCACAAGAGTGCGAAGGCGGGTCACGTCGCGCTGGGCGACTTCGATCTGCACCTCGATCGAGCGGCTCTCGGCGGCAAGCTGGTCGCGCTCGGCCTTGAGGCGTTCGACAAAGAGGGGGTCGTTGTCGACGATGCGGACGACCGGATCGCCCTTGTTGACCCTGACCCCTTCGGCGACATACCATTGTGCAATGCGGCCCGGCACAAGGGCGGTGACATTCTGCACGCGGTCGCGCGGTTCCAGCGCCGAGACCCGGCCGACGCCATGGATCGTCTGCACCCAGGGCACGAACAACAGGAATGCAATGCTGATCGCGATGCCGACGACCAGCATGATCGCCATGGTCCGCAGCACGCGCGGCGTGCGGATGGATTCCATGGTCTTGAAATAGGCCCTGTCCTCAGCCCGCATTGGCGGGGCCCTTCCCGACGGTTGCGCGAAGCGCATCGAATTCGGCGCGGCTTTCGAGGATCTGCTGCTTCTGCCGGCCCAGCCAGAGGAACCCATCGAGGGTAACGTCCTCGGGGCGGTTCGTGAAGTAGAGCACGGTGGTTCGGCCGATGCGCAGGTGGGCGAACACATCCTCAAGCCGGTGGCGCGAGACCATGTCGTAGAGGGGCGACAGCACGAGGATGCGGGGCTGGGACAGGATTGCGCCGGCAAGCTTCAGCTGCATCGCCTTGGGCAACGAGAGCGGCCAGCCGGTGACGGACAGCTGGGTCTGCATGCCTTCGGGCAGCATGGCGACACGGTCGTAGAGCCCGACGAGCTTCAGCGCCGCGGCAGGTGCCGTGGGGTCGCCCGAGCTGTTCGCGAGTTCGAGATACTGGGCGATGCTCGTTTCGACGATATTGGGCCGGTCGAGAACGATGATGTCACTGCGCAGCTTCAGTATGTCGATCGCCGTGATGTCGACACCGCCCAGGAGGGCGAGGCCGCTTTCGGGCTTTTCATGTCGCTTCAGGAAGTCGGCGAACAGGCGCTCCATGCCGGGATCGCCATTGGCGACGAAGGTGGCGCCCTCGGGGATGGCGAGGTCGAGGCGAACCTCGCCGAAGTCATGGTCGAAGCGCACATTCTCGAGCCGGAGGTCGGCGTTGCGTGGGCTGTCGAACATGGGGGCCTCGTCGCCGCGCGGTTCCTGCGGCAGGCTGTAGAGGAGGTCGAGCTCCTCCATGGCGACTGAGAAATCGTAGAAGGATTCGAAATAGACGCCCAGCTGCGCGGCGCCAAGGAAGACACCCGAGAGGATGAGCTCGGCAGCAACCAGCTGGCCGATAGAGAGCTGCTCTTGGATAACGAGCCAGCCGCCCAGAGCGAGCACCGCCGCGCTTGCAATCGCATAGAGGAAGAAGAGCGACGCCGATTGCGGGAAGGTGCGGCGGAAATGCTTGCGGTGCGCTTCGATGTATGTCGCTGTCAGCGCATCTGTGCACTCGAGCGCATACTCGAAATGCTGTCCCGACTTGTAGAAGCCGTCGGAGCCGCCGATCGTTTCCAGCCAATAGCCCAGCGCATATTTTTTGTGGCTGAGGGCAAAGGCGGACTGCAGGGCACTGCGGGTCCAGAGGCGCCAGATCAGCCAGAGGCAGAAGATGAAGAGCAGATTGAAGGCCAGGAAGAAGGGGTGGTAGAAGGCGGTCACCACGATCCCGACAGCCGCCTGCAGCACCACGGTGAAGCCCCCGACCGCGAGGCTGGGAACGGCCTTATGGACATTCATCATCTCGAAATAGCGGTTGAGGAGATCGGCCCGACGGGAATCCGAGAAGAAGGGATTTTCGGCGTGCACCACCCGGATCGCGATGTCGGCGACCAGGCGGGCGGCGAAGCGGCGACGGAATACCTCCATCAGCCAGACGCGCAGGGAACTGAGCACCGCCCACAGCAGCAGCAGCACGAACAGCATGGCGGTGAGCGTAAAGAGCGGCACCGGCAGGCCGGTGGCAGCGACCGTGTTGACCAGCATCTGCACCGAGATGGGGGTGGCAAGCGACAGCAGACTGATGCCGATGCCATAGACCAGCGCCATGGTTATGAAGTTCCGGTCCGGGCCGATGATGGTCGAAGCCCAGGACAGAACGTCGCGCAGGCGGATATCCTTGCCCGCTGCCATCAGGCAGGAGTCATGACCGGGAGCAGGCCGGTCGGGTTTGAAATGTTACAGGGCCACATTGCGCGGCGCGCTATGGCATGAGGCCGAAGGCCTGCCAAGGCGAATTGTTGCAATGCGGTAACTCGCCTCGCGGTGAACCGCAGGGAAATTGCGCGAAACCGGCAAGGCTGTGGAACAGGAGGTCGCAGGGCAAGCCCCGCGCTGCCGTTGCGCCCTGCTAGTTCGCGAGGCCGATGAATCCCAGTTGCGCGGCCTTGAAGACGGTCTGGCTGCGGTTGACGGCGTTCAGCTTGATGCCCGCATTCTGGATGTGGAAACGGATGGTGGCGTGGGAGCGGGAGAGGATCATGCTGATTTCCCGATCGGTCTTGCCGACGGCGGCCCAGCGCAGGCACTCGATCTCGCGCTTGGTGAGCTGGCAGTCGGTCGGCAGCCAGCGGCGGCGGCGGGTCGCCTCGGCATAGCTGCTGATGAAGCGGTGGCTGAGCAGCATCAGCCGGTCGGCATGCGCTTCGAACTGGGCGGACATGTCGGAGACGCTGGGATGGGGAGCGCAGAAGGCTGCCATGCCGATCTGGCCGAATGGCTGGTGGACCGGCACCACGATCGCGGCGCTGGTGAGCGCGCGCTTCTCGAAATTGTCGAGCTCGATTTCGTCGAGATAGCTGTTGGGGTGGAGGGTGTGGAAGCCGTCGGCATTGGCCCAGAAGGGCTGGCCTTCGTAGCGGCAGGCGCGTGCGAGCGGGGATTGCAGCGCAAGGCTGCGGTTGGTCCACCATTGCTGGCCGGGCTGGGTGAAGCCGAACACGCATTCGGCCAGGATGTTACCGTCGGCATCGACCATCGGGCGGAGCGAGGCGATGTTGTCGGTCATCACCACGCGATAATCGCCCAGCATGTCGACTGCGTCGTGGAAGGCTTCGGCGGCCCGGCGGATGTCGTCGCGGCCGGTGATGGTGACGATGGAGGTGTCCATATGGCGTCTCCTCGATTTCCTGTGCGCAGTTGGCTGTTGTTCTAGTTTACGCGGCGGGTCCTGCCTGCCCAATAGGGTTCGCGCAGTTCGCGCCGCAGGATCTTGCCCGAGGCGTTGCGGGGCAGCGCCTCGATGATGTCGACGGATTTTGGAACCTTGAAGGCGGCGATCCGGGTGCGGGCAAAGGCGATTATGTCGGCTGGATCGATGGTGGCGCCGGGCTTGGGAACCACCACGGCCTTCACGGCCTCGCCCCATTTCTCGTCGGGCACGCCGATGACGGCGACCTCGGCAACGGCCGGATGGCCATAGACGGCGCTTTCCACCTCGGCCGGATAGACGTTTTCCCCGCCGGTGATGATCATGTCCTTCACCCGGTCGTGGATGTAGAGATAGCCATCCTCGTCCAGGTAGCCGGCGTCGCCCGTGCGTAGCCAGCCCTCGGTGTCGAGGGTGGAGGCGGTCGCCTCGTCGAGCTTCCAGTAGCCACGCATGTTGGAGTGGGAACGGGTTGCGACCTCGCCCACGCTGTTGGGGGGCAGCGGGCTGCCCTCTTCGTCGAGGATGCGGATCTCGACGCCCGGGAGCGGCAGTCCGGCCGAGCGCATGCGCTGGTTGCCGGCCGGGTCATGATCCTCTGGCGGGAGGTAGACGATGGTGCCGGTGGTTTCCGTCATCCCATACTGCTGGCAGAAGCCGCAGCCGAACACCTCGATGCATTCGCGCAGCAGGTCGAGCGGGATGGGGGACGCGCCGTAGAGGATATATTTGAGGCGGCTGTAATCGACTTCGCGGGCGCGGGGCTGGCGGACCACGATCTGAAGCGCGGCCGGCACCATGAACATCTTGGAAATCCGGTCCTTCTCGATGAAATCCAGCACCTTGAAGGGATCGAATTCGCGGGCGATCACGCCCTTGGCGCCGTTCACCAGGCCGACGAGGCCCCAGCCGGTGCCGCCGATGTGGGCGATCGGCATGGCGACCAGGCTGACATCGTCGGGGCCCCATTCGTTCCAGGGCATGGGACTTTGCGCGGCGAGCTTGCGGCTGGCGAGCAGATTGTGGTGCGTCAGCATCGCCCCCTTGGGCTTGCCGGTGGTGCCCGAGGTGTAGAGCTGGACGACGACGTCCTGGGGCGCGACGGCGTAGCCCGGGTCCTCGGGCGACTGGGCGTCGCGCCAGGCCTCGTAGGTGGGCCAGGCGCCGTGCGGTTCGAGCGCGATGACGGGGAGCGCCGCGAGGTCGGGCGTATCGGCGACGGTTGCCGCGACGTCGGGGCCGACGAACAGCAGCTTCGCCTCGGCATTGTGGGCGATGAAGGCCATTTCGGCCGGTGCCAGGCGCCAGCCGATCGGCACCATCACCGCGCCGGCCTTGGCGGCGCCCATCAGCAGTTCGAAATACTGGTCGCAGTTCTTGCCGACGAAGGCGATCCGGTCGCCGTGGCCGACACCGGCGGCCCTGAGCGCGCGGGAAACCTTGCTGGCATGGGCATCAAGCTCGGCATAGCTGGTGGACCGACCCTCGAAGGCAAAGGCGGTCGCGGTGGGGCGAACCCGCGCATGGACGCGGGTGACATCGCCCAGCGTGTCCATTTCCTGGAACAAAGAGGACGGCCGGTCCGTCGTGGCGAGGCTGCTCATGCAGGTCCTGTCTCTCCCAAGTTGCCTGTCTCCAGCGCCGGGCCTCGTTTGGCGGGCCTCTGCGGAGACATTTCGCTTTATGGTGCTTGGCGGGCCCTCCCAGCCTGCGCATAGGTGACAGAGTATCAGACTACCTCCCCCGCAAACCTGTTACATAGGTTGGGGTTTGCCGGGAAGGCCCCTGCCCTTCCATGGCGGGCGGGCTTGTTCTAGGTGAAACCTTCTCTAGGTGAAACGTGATGCTGATTTTCCTTGCCTCGCTTGCCGCGATCCTGGCGCTGACGGGCCTGGCCTGGGCGCTGGGCTTTCGCAGCCGGCCGATGCTGGACGAGACGGCGGCCCGGGCGGAGGCCGAGGGGCGGCTGGCGGGGTTCCGGGCGACCGACGTGGCGCTGGCAGCCGATGGCCATGGCGCGGTGCTGAAGGGGCTGGACGGCAGCGTCGCCCTGCTGCTGCCGCTGGGCGACGGCTGGATCGCGCGCCGGGCCCTGCCATCTAGCCTGACCTGTGCCGATGGGCGGCTGACGGCGCGGCTGAAGGAGCCGATGCTGCCCGAGGCGCGGCTGTTGCTGGCGCGCTGCCCCGACTGGCTGCCCGACGAGCTGGGCGTGCCGGCATGACCCCGGAAATGCATCTGCCCGATCCCGTGCAGCTGGCGGTGCCCGCCTTCGTGGCGCTGATCGTGCTGGAGATGGTGCTGACGAAGCGCCGTGGGCGGGGCCGCTATGACTGGCGCGATGCGGGCGCTTCGTTGACGCTGGGGCTGGGCAGCACGGTGGCCGGCGCGCTGACCGGCGGCGCGGTGCTGATGATGGCGATCTGGCTGTTCCAGTTTCGGCTGCTGGAGATCCCCTTCACCTGGTGGGCGTTCGCGATCTGCTTTGTTCTGGATGATCTTGCCTATTACGCCTTTCATCGCAGCGCCCACCGGGTGCGCTGGTTCTGGGCGAGCCATGTGATCCACCATTCCAGCCAGCACTATAATCTGTCGACGGCGCTCAGGCAGACCTGGACGGGCTTCTTCAGCCTGGGGTTCATTTTCCGCATGCCGCTATGCCTGATCGGATTTCCGCCGGCGATGGTGTTCTTCTGTGCCGGGCTGAACCTGGTCTATCAGTTCTGGATCCACACCGAGCAGGTGGGGCGGATGCCGAACTGGTTCGAGGCGGTGATGAACACGCCGTCGCACCACCGGGTGCACCATGCGTTGAACCCGCGCTATCTGGATCGCAACTATGCCGGGGTTTTCATCATCTGGGACAGGATGTTCGGCACCTTCGAGGCCGAGCGCGACAATGACCGGCCGCATTACGGCATCGTGAAGGCGCTGCCGACGCTGAACCCCTTCTGGGCGGCGGTCCACGAATGGGTGACGATTGCACGGGACGCTGTCGCGGCCCGATCTGCGCGCGAGCTTCTGGGCCGGCTGTTCGGGCCGCCGGGTTGGCAGCCGGACGGGGCGGGCGAGACATCGGAGACGATACGCGCGCGCTGGCTTGCGGCAACAGACGCAAAGGAGAGCTGAGGTGGCGCGCAAGTTCCTGATCATCGTCGCGGCTCTTGCCGGCCTGGTTATCCTGGCCGCGATCCTGTGGCGGCTGTTCGCGGCCGACCTGATCCGCACGGCCTTTGTGCCGACCGGCGGGTTCGCCGACAGCCAGCCGGCGGCGGCACCCGATTATGCGAAGGCGGCCAGCTGGGTCGCGCGGCCGGACATCGCCGGCAATCCGGCCTTGTGGACCCCGACCGGGTTCAGCGCGGCGCCCAAGCCGGCCGCGGCGGTGTTCTTCGTGAGCCCGACCGCCTGGCTGAGCCGCAGCGCCTGGAATGCGCCGCTGGATGACGCCGAGACCAACGAGCGGCTGAACCGCTTCACGAAGATGCAGGCGACCGTGTTCAACGGGGTCGCGGACATTTGGGTGCCGCGCTATCGGCAGGCGACCTTCGGCAGCTTCCTGGTGCCGGGGCCCGATGCGGACCGTGCGCTGGCGCTGGCCTATTCCGACGTGGAGCGGGCGTTCGACGCCTTTCTGGCAGCCCAGCCGGCCGACCGGCCCATCCTGATCGCCGGGCACAGCCAGGGCGCGCGGCATATACTGCGCCTGCTGGAGGCGCGACGGGGGCAGATCGGCAACCGGCTGGTAGGGGTGTGGGCGGTCGGCTGGCCGGTGACGGCGACAGACCTGTCGCGCATGGGGCTGCCGGCCTGCACGCGCGCCGAGCAGCCGGGGTGCGTGCTGAGCTGGCAGAGCTTTGCCGCCGACGGGGAGCTGGCCGAGGCGCTGAAAGGGGTTGCCGTGCTGAAGGACCTGTCGGGCAAGGCGATCGGAACCCGGCCGATGCTGTGCCTGAACCCGCTGACCGGCGATTCCGGCGCCGCCGAACCCGAGCGCAATGCCGGCATGCTGCAATCGGATGAGGTGCTGGTGCCCAAGGCAGTGGGTGCCCGGTGCGATGCGCGCGGGCTGCTGCTGATCAGCCCCAACCCCAAAAATATCGGCCCCTATGTGCTGCCGGGGGGCAATTACCATGTCTATGACTATGGGCTGTTCTGGGCGAACATCCGGGCCGATGTGGAGGCGCGGCTGTCGGCATTCGGGGCGGCGCTGAACCCGGCGGCACCTGAATCGGCGGCGCCGGTGGACAGGCCGGGCGCTTGAGCCTGATCACGACGGACGCCGACGCCTTTGCCGGCGCGTTGCCCGGCCTTGGGCGGCTGCTGGCGCTGGACATCGGCACGAAGACCATCGGGCTGGCGACGGCGAGCGCGGACTGGCGCTTTGCGACCGCGCGCGACACGCTGAAGCGGACCAAGCCGTCGGCCGATGTGGAGGCGTTGCGGCTGCTGGCGGTGAAGGAGGAGATTCGCGGCCTGGTGATCGGCCTGCCGCTGAGCATGGACGGGCGGGACAGCGAGCGGACGCAATCGGTGCGGGCGCAGGCGCGCAACCTTTCGAAGCCGCTGGGGCTGCCGATCCTGCTGTGGGACGAGCGGTGGAGCACGGCGGCTGTCGAGCGCGCGCTGATCGCGGCCGACGTGAGCCGGGCGAAGCGGGCCGAACGGGTGGATGCACTTGCGGCAGCGCATATCCTGGAAGC
>JBKDAC010000086.1:0-10097 GCA_046316515.1 Sandaracinobacter sp.
GAGGAAGGGGTTGCCGCCGTCGATGCGGGTGATCTCCACCGTCTTGCCGGTCACGAAATCGAAGACGCGGACGTTGGGGGTGGCGATGATCGGGTTGCCGAGCTGCTGGATGGAGGGCGCGCCCTCTTCCTGGCTGAAGGAGCCGATAATCTGGAGGGCCTGGACGGGGCGCCAGGTGACGCCGCCGCCGAAGCGGACGAGGTTACCGAAGTCGGACAGGTTGTCGAAGCCGGCGTTTGCGTTGACCGAGAGGTCGCCGATGGCGGCGAGGACCTCGCGGCGGCGGCTGGCCAGGGGCACATCGACGCTGAGCTGGCCACCGACCTGGGTGCGGCCAAGGTCGGCACTGAAGCCGAGGCCGTTGCGGGTGGTGCTGCTTTCGAAGTCGCGGTGGTCGAAGGCGAGGCTGAGCGTGGTGGAGAGGCCGCCGGCGGGGAGCTCGGTGAGGCGGCCGTTGGCGACTGCCTCTACCAGCGTGCGGTCGCTGTTGGAGGTGGCGCGGTCGACGACGATGGGGCCGTTGACCGCGTTTGGGGCGAAGGGGTTGTATGAGGCGTCGTTGGCGTCGAGGCGGGATTGGGCGAGAGCAAGGTCGATCGAGCGATCGGTGAGCGTCACGCTCTGGTCATGGTCGTGGCTGGCCGTCAGCGACCAGCGCCATCCGCGGATATCGCCGTTCAGTGCGGCGGCAAGGCGGCCGGTCCAGCTGTCGCGATCTGAGAGCAGCGGGCCGGGCGCCGAGGCGAGGCCTGCGAGGCGCGTGTCGGTGCCGAAGGGCGAGAAGGGGTTCCCGGAAGGGAGCGTGAGGTCGGTGCTTGCGAGGCCGAGGCGGGCTTCGCTGCTGCTGCTGCCGGCGCGGGCACTGAGGGTGAGCTGCACCTTCTCGCCGATCGGGCGGGCGATGCTGGCACCGCCGGCAATGTCGTGGGTTTCGGGAATCAGGGTGCGGAACTGGCCCGGGTCGGTGATGGCGGGCTGGTTGGCGGTGGCCACGAAATCCGAAAGGCCAGGCGCACGGATGGCGGCCGAGGCGGGGACGGCGGCGACGGTGACGCGGGTGCCGGCGAGCGCGGACAGCGCCGGGTCGATCTCGGCTCCGTCGGTGAGGGACAGGATGTTGCCGCCGATGGCGCGCGGCGTGCCGCCGCTGCCCTGGTCGATGTCGCGGTCGCTTTCCAGGAGCGCCGAGCCCGTGTTGACTTCGACATCGATGAGCAGACGGCTGTTGCCGTCGATGCGGATGATGCTGGCGTCCATTTCCAGCTCACGCCGGTTGCCGGCGGTGGGGCCGCCGATCTCGACTTCGCCGGTGAAGGCCTGGAAGCGGTCGCGCAGGATGAAGTTGACGACGCGCTGGTCGGCGCGAAAGCCATAGGCGAGCGCGGTTTCCTCGGGCAGCACCTCGACCCGCTGGATCGCCTCTGGCGGGATGTTGCGGATTTCGGCGAAGCCCGAGACGCGGCGGCCGTTGATGAGGACGACGGGGGCATCGCCGCCCCGGCCACGGCCCGAACGTGTTTGCGGGGAGAGCTGTTGCAGGAGGTCGGCGAGGCTGCTGGCGCCATAGGCGCGGATGTCGGCGGGCGAGAGGGTGACGTCGGCCTGGATATCCGAGACGACCGATCCGCGCGGACGGCCGGCAGTGACGACGATTTCCTCGGTGGCGTCGGCTGCCTTGGCGCCCTCGGAAACGGGGGTCGCGGTGCTGGCCGCAGGACCATCCTGATCGGCCGGCGCAGCGTTTGCAGCAGGGGCGGGGGCCGCGAGCAATAGCAGGGCGGCTGTCGCCATCGTCGGTCGAATCACGGGCACTCCATCGCTATCGCCCTAGCCGATACGCGGGGCGGGCGGCATTTCCCACGCTCTGGTCGCGCCGATGCAAGCGCGCTGCCGCAGCGCCGGGCTTGGCATGTTGACGCACCCGGCATGCTGTGGTGAGCAAGCAGCCGATGCGTATCCTGTTGGCCGAAAACGACCGCCTGCTTGCCGAAGCAATGGTACTGCGCCTGTCCGAAGCGGGCCATGCCGTTGATATCTTCGCAACGGTCGCTGACGCAGCCGAAGCCTGGGTGGCGACGCCCTACGATATGGTCATCCTGGACCTGATGCTGGACGATGGCGACGGTCGCGACCTGGTGCGCAGTATGCGCGCGGCCGGCCTGACGACCCCGACCCTGATGCTGACCGCCCGCGACGAGATTTCCGACCGGGTGGCGGGCCTTGATGCCGGTGCCGATGATTATCTCGTCAAGCCGTTTGCAACCGAGGAGCTGCTGGCCCGGCTGCGCGCGCTCGCCCGGCGCGGGGCAGAACTTGCCGCAGCCGAGTTCCGTTTCGGCAACCTGGTCTATGCCCCACAGCGCAAGATGCTGTGGGTGGGCGGGAATCCGGTGGCACTTACGGCGCAGGAACATGCAGCACTTGAAAAACTGGTCCGCGCACGCGATCGGGTGACGCCCAAGCGCCGGCTGGGCGAATATCTCTATGCCTTTCACCAGGACTGGTCGGACAATGCCATCGAAACCTTGGTTCACCGCCTGCGAAGAAAGCTGATCGCTGCGGGCGCAACAGTCCATCTGAAGGCGGTGCGCGGGCTGGGCTATATTCTGATCGAGCCCCGCAGTTGACCGGCTATCGCCTTGATCTCCGGCTTGCCCTGGTGGTTTCCGCCAGTTCGCTCATCACGCTGCTGGCAGTCGGCAGCATCCTTGCGGAGGAGTTTACCCGAGGCCAGTTCGCAATCGAGGAGCGCGGCCTGACCAGCCAGGCCAGGGAGTGGACCGGGCGGGTCCGAAGGCAGGCCGACGGCAGCATAAAGTTCCAACGGCCACCGGAGCCGGGCGAAGCGCCGGACCCGCCCTATACAGGCCTGCTGACGGGATCCCGCCCGGTCTATGGCTATGCGGTGGTGGATGATCGCGGGCGAATCCTGGATCGTTCGGCCGCCGGGGCCCCGGCCGGGCTGCCGGGGCCGGCGCGACCCGGGCTGCACCTTTCAACCGGGGTCGCGCTTGATGGCAGCGGCCCCTTGCTGATCGCGGAAGCCTATATTCCCGAAGGCGGAGTCTGGTTCCGTCTGACCCGGGCGCGATCCGATGTCGACGCGCTGGTCAATACCTTTTTCGCCGAATCCCTGAAAGAGCTCGGCTGGGCTGCCGTGCTGACGCTGCTGGTGATGCTGCTGAGCGCGGTCGCCATTGTCCGGCTGAGCCTGTCCGGCCTGCGCGACGTGGCAGCGCAGGCGCAACGCATCACCTTCGAAACCCTGGGGCAAAAGCGGCTTTCTGCCAGATCGGCGCCGGCCGAGGTCCAGCCACTGATCAGCGCAGTCAACCTTGCGCTGGACAGTATCGAGGCCGACGCCGGCGCCCAGCGCGATTTTTCCATCAACGCCGCCCACGAGCTGCGGACGCCGCTTGCCGATCTGCGGCTGAGGCTGGAAGGCCTGCCGGTGGGCACCGAGCGGGATATCGCCCTGCGCGACATCGACGCCATGGCGCGGCTGATCGAGCAGCTGCTGACCATCGCGCGCCTGGATGGCAGCGCAGCCTTTGCCCTTCAGCCGCTCGACCTGAGCCGGACGGTGGAGGAGCTGCTGGGAGAAGCTGCGCCCAGGCTGGTGATGGCGGGCTGGTGCGTGGCGGCAGAGCTGCCGAGCAGCCCCGTGCAGGTGGTGGGCGATGCTGCGCTGATTGGGCTGATCCTTCGCAACCTTCTGGAAAATGTTCGCCGGTACACGCCTGCGGGCACCCGGGTCACGATCTCCGTTTCGGCTGAAGGCGAGCTTGCCTTTGCCGACAGCGGCCCCGGCCTGCCGCCCGAACTGCCCGACTGCGGCTTTGCCCGTTTCGTTCGCGGAAACGCCAGCAACCGTACCGGCAGCGGCCTTGGCCTTTCCATCTGCGAGACGGCTATGAAGCGGATGGGGGGATCGTTCCACCGCGACAGATCGGTGCCCGGAACCCTGTTCCGCATGACATTCCGCAGGCTGCCGGATCAGCCGGTCTGATCGATCCCGACGGGATGGCTCTGCAAGCATTCTGCAAGTTTGACTGCCTATCGGCGGGTCCTCGACTAGGCAAAGGAGCCACCATGCACGTCCGACACATCATCCTGGGTAGCCTTGTTTCAGCCGCTGTTGCAGGCCTGCCAACAATTGCCCATGCCGCCTCCGACACCGAAACCGATGGGAAGGGAGTAGAGGTCTATCTGGAAGCGCGCGGCGGGCTGAACATCTTGCCCAGGACCACGGTCACCTTCAATCCGCAGAGCCCCCCTGCCCAGCAGGGGCAACTGCGGACAAGGACCGGCTACGCGATTGGCGGGGCAGCCGGAGTCCGCTTTGCGGATTCCATCCGTCTGGAGGGCGAGATCATGTATCGTGCCAACCGCCTGCGGTCTGTCACGGTGCCCCGCTTCGCCGACAACACGGGCGGTGATTTCAATTCCCTCGTGCTGGCCGCCAATGCCTATTATGATCTGCCCGGCGCGGATATCGGCGCAGCAAGGCTGCGGCCCTATGCGGGCGCCGGCCTTGCCTATGTAGAGGAAGTCGATCTCGACATCCTGAACCCCAACGGCAATGTCCAATTCTCGACCAGCAGGGTCGGCTTTCAACTGCTGACGGGCGTGAACTTCGAATGGGAAAGCGGCCTGCGTGCGGGCTTCGGCGCCCGCTGGCTGTCGGCTTCGTCCGCGCGGCTGAAGGGCCCGCTGGGCGAGTTCAGGTCGTCCTACCGGCCCATCACCCTCACAGCCTCGATCGGTTACCGCTTCTGACGCCTGTTCCACCCAGCCGGGCCGAACCGGCAGTCAGGCGCGCGAAAGGGTTCAACCCCCTTCGCGCGCCGCGCTGCCATCAGCTCTCCGTCACATCGATCAGATTGTCGTCTGCGTTGCGATCCACATATTTGTTGTAGGGGTCGATCCCCGCAAAGGCGGGCCTCTGTTTCGTGACGATCCGGATCTGCTGCGCGCCGGATTTCACGGGGCGCCGCTCCATGAACAGCACGTCCTTCTTCGAGAAGGCGCCCTGCCCCGGCCGTTCGGTGAAGAGGCCGATGTCGATCACGTCGTTGAGTGGCGCGACCGTTTCCTTGCCCTGCCCATCGGCATAGGCCTTGGCGGCGTTGACCGTGAGGGTGGTTTCCCAGGTGCCGTCGGCCAGCTTGCGGGTGGTCGCCATAGGCGCCTTCAGGTCGAAGACGGTGATGCGTTCCAGCAGGTCCTCGACCAGCTTCAGTTCCTCCGGAGTGCGGGCGAGGCCCTTGAAGCCGTCGACCAGCGTGGTGGAGCGGAGATAGGGCGGGCCGGAGAAGCGATATTTCGCGAGCATGTCGGCCAGCATCGCGTTCACCCGGTCCTCGCCCAGCCGGTCCTGCAGCAGGTACATGATCAGCGAGCCCTTGCGGTAGTGGATATAGCCCTGGTTCTCGACCCGGTTGAGGGGCAGTTCCTCGAGCACTTCGCCGCCGCGGTTCCTGAGATAGTTGTCGAGCTCGTACTTCAGGAAGCGGCGGATCTTGTCCTCGCCATAGAGCTTCTTCATCACCATCAGCGCGCTGTACTGGGCGAGTGTTTCCACCCAGATGGTGCCGCCCTGCTGATCCGAGCTGATGATCTGGTGCGCCCAATATTGGTGCGCAAGCTCGTGCGCGGTGATGTAGGTGGGATAGTCGATGGCGTCAGGGTCGGACGTGTCGGCGAGGAAGCCGATCGATTCCGAATAGGGCATGGTGCCGGCAAAGGCCTGGGCGAAGTCGGCATATCCCGGGAACTCGATGATGCGGGCATGATCGAACTGGTAAGGCCCGAAGTTCGCCCGATAATAATCGAGGCTGGCCTTCATGGCCGTCAGCATGGTGTCGACATTGGCTTCGTGGCCGGGGTGGTGGAAGACCGTCAGCTTCACGCCGTCGGCGTCCATGCTCTTTTCGGCATAGTCGGCGGACTGGATGGAGAAGACGGCGAGGATCGGCCCCTTCGAGACGAAGCGCGCGGTGCGGCGGCCGTCCTTCACCACGTCGGACACGCGGACACCGGGTGCAATCGGAGTCTGGCCGGCGTCGGTGGTGACGGTGATGTCGGCCGACACCCAGTCGGCATTGCCGACATAGTTGCGCGCCGTTGCCGACAGGTCCTCGAGCTTTGCCGGGCGGAGCTCTGCGGGCAGGCCCTGCTTGCGGCGGTCAACCCGGTCCTGCAGCAGGCCGCTGCGGTCCATCCCGATCTTCGGGGCGAAATCGTCGTTGTTGAGGAAGGTCCCGTTGGGAATGATCGCCGTGTCATCGCCCTGGGCGCGGAAGCCCTGCTGCCAGCGCCGGGTGCGGAAATCGAGGGTGGAAACGGCGCCCGGTGCCATCGGCTGGGCAAGGCGGTAGATGCGGTAGTTGTTGTCCTTGTCTTCCATCACCAGTTTCGCGCCGGGAATGGAGAGCGAGAGCAGCTCGATGTCCGGGTTCGCGAAGCGGATGTGGAGATCGGTGATCGGCTTTCCGCTGTCGTTGATGAGCTGGTAGTTGCCGGTGACGTCGACGCGCTTGGCCGAGGGCTGGAGATCGACGTTCAGCCGGATGGCACTGATCGAGGGCTGGGGCAGATTCTCGTACTTGAGATAGTTGCGCTCGTAAGCGGCGAGGCGGACCTCGGTGTCGTCCTGCGTACGGTAGTCGTTGAGGATATTGGTGTTCCAGTAGATGAAGGCGCCGGCGCCGGCGGCGACGAAGGCGGCGACGCCCAGGATGAGACCGGGCGTTCCGGCAAGCCGGGCGGGCATGCGCCTGAGGCGGGGCATCAGCGCGGTTTCTGTGCCGCGCCGCCAGAGCAGGTGGGCAAGGACGGCCAGCATCAGCGCGAAGGCACCCCAGTAGAGGCGGAGCCACCAGGCCATGGCACCGCCCACATTGTCGCCGTTCATGTCGGAGAAGCGGGTGCGGCCGGTTTCGCCGTAATTGTAGAGCGGATGCTCGAAGCCCATATTGCGGAGCGTGATCGAGGCGACGAGGTAGACGACCATGATCGCCCAGCCGACATATTTATTGGGGCTGAGCGCCTGCACGAACACGGCGAGGACGGCCAGAATCAGCATGTCGACGGTTGTCGGCACAATGTACCAGGCGATGTACTGGCCGAAGTTGATGTCGGTGACACCGCGGGCGAGCTGGATGAGGACGGCGGCAACGACCGAGATCAGCAGGGTTGCGAAAAGGACGCCGGAGACAGCCAGTGTCTTGGGCACCAGATAGGCCCAGTTTGGGAGCGAGGTCGCGTCGACGATTTCGTGCATCTTGCGGTCGCGGTCGCGCCAGACGAGTTCGCCGGCATAGTAGATGGCGATGATAATGGGGATGATCCCGACGCTGCCGAACAGCAGCTCGATCAGGCTGAAGGTGCGCGGGCGGGCCGGGGTGCCATAAATCTCGTTCGCGAACCAGAGCGCACCGCCAGCGTTGAACAGGCCGATGAGGAGGAGGACGAGGAAGGCCGGGCTCTTGAACACCTGCACCATTTCGAACCGGACACGGGCGGCGAGGCGCGGCCACCAGGCGGCATCGGGCGTGGTGGCGGGGAGCGGCGACACGAGCTGCGGCTGCGTGGCAGCGAGCCGGGCGGCGGCCTTGGCCTGGCGCGCCAGCTTGCGCTGCGAGACGCCCTTTTCGCCGAAGGAGAAGCGGGCGTAGGCAAGCGCGAGTGCAGCGAGGCCGACGCCGATCCAGATCAGGCGGTTGAGAAGCAGCTGCCCCTCGAGCGCCGGCATCATCATGTTGCTCTCGGCGGCAGTCCAGTAGCGGGTGACGTTGCCGAAGGCGGCCCCGCCGAAGGGATCGACCATGGCACCTAGTTCGCGCAGTTCGGGCTTGGAACCGATGATGCCGCTGACGATGAGGTAGAGGACGAGGAAGACGACGACGCCCAGATAGCTGTACATCATCGATCGGGTCATGGTGGCGACCGCGAAGAAGATGCAGCTGGTGAGCAGGATGTTGGGCAGCGCCAGCGCCAGATAGGCGAAGGCATAGTGCGACAGCAGATTGGGGCCGACGGTTTCGGCATCGACCCAGGGCATCAGCGATCCGATGACGATGGCGAGCGGCACGAACAGGAAAGCGACTGCCGCGGCCAGGAAAGCGCCGAGGAAGCGCGCAATCAGGTAATCGAACTTGGTGACCCGGGTGGACTTCACCATCGGGCCGAAGCCGGATTCATCGTCGCGCACGATCACGTTGGCGACGAAGGCCGTTGTAACGAACATGAAGAAGATGGAGAGGATGAGGTGAATCTGGGCGATTGCGAAGGGGCTGTTCACATTGATGTTGCCGCCCGAGCCGATCTGGATCTGCTCGATGGTGGTGGCACCGAAGGTGAGCAGGAAGAAGAGGATGGCGACGACCCAGAAAACCGGGTTACGAAGCTGGTAGCGCAGCTCGAAGCTGGCAATCTGTGCGAACATGGCGGGCCTCAGGCGGCGAGAGCGGCGGGTGCGCGGCGGGTGCGGGCGAGCGTCGCGAAATAGACGTCTTCCAGCCCGCCATCGACGGGCGCGAAGCCGTCGCCGGGATCCTGATCGGACAGGATGTGGATGATTGTGCGGCCGGCGAACAGCCGGGTGGAGATGACTTCGTGGCTCTCGCCGTAGCGCTTGATATCCTCGCGCGCGATGGTCTTCGCCCAGACGGTGCCACGCGAGCGTTCGATGTGGTCGAGCGGAGCGCCTTCGAGCTGGATGCGCCCGGCAGCGAGCACGGCCATGCGCGGGCAGAGGTCGGCCACGTCCTCGACGATGTGGGTGGAGAGGATGACGACGACATTCTCGCCGATCTCGGCGAGCAGGTTGAGGAAGCGGTTGCGCTCTTCCGGGTCGAGGCCGGCAGTGGGTTCATCGACGATGATCAGGTCGGGGTTGCCGATTAGGGCCTGGGCGATGCCGAAGCGCTGCCGCATGCCGCCCGAGAAGCCTGCGATGGCCTTTTTCCGGACGTTCCAGAGGTTGGTCTGGTTGAGGAGGGTTTCCACCGTCGCCTTTCGGTCGGCGACGGATGCGATGCCCTTCAGCACGCACATGTGCTCCAGCATGTCGTAGGCGGAGACGCGCGGGTAGACGCCGAAATCCTGCGGCAGATAGCCGAGCCGGCGGCGCAGCGCCTCCGGGTTGGCGATGATGTCGATGTCGCCGAAGCGGATGGCGCCGCTGCTGGGGGACTGCAGGGTTGCGACGGTGCGCATAAGGGTGGACTTGCCGGCGCCATTGGGGCCGAGCAGCCCGAACATGCCCTTGGGAATGGAGAGCGTCACGTCATCCAGGGCGCGGGTGCCATTGGGATAGACATGGGTGACTTTGGACAGTTCAAGCATCAGTAACCCCCGAAAGGAACGGCTTCGATATGACCCCGGGGCATGCGCGCCGCCTGGCGCGGCCCAGTAGCGCCCCCCCCCTTGCCGCAATATGAACGGGAGCGGCAAGATTTTCGACAGCTGCCATTCGTCGACAGGAACCCCGAGGTACGGGGCGGAACGATCCGCTGCCGCTGGGGTTGGGATGCGGGCGCTGCGCTATCCCCTGTTGTGGGAGCGTGTGGCGGCCGAGGGACTGGGCTTTACGGATGCGCCGCTGGCGGAGATACAGCGGCTGGGGATCGCGTCGATCCTGGGGCTGGTGCACAATGGCAGCGGGCCGGACTGGACCAGCCTGGTGGACCACGACTTTACGGACGGACTGGCGGCGCATGCCGCGCTGGTGGCCGCGCGCTATCCCTGGGTGCGCGACTGGACGCCGTCGAAGCCGCGACAGGCGGTGATCCACAACAGACAGAATGTTATCTTGTATCACTCTTCATGCATCTCTAGAAGGCGGTCGAATCCTAGCTGGAGACTTTCCGTGCGTTCCATGATCCTGCTGGCGCTGGCCGGCATATCCCTCCCGACCCGTGCCCATGCCGCGGATGCAGCCGCACCGGCCGACATCATCGTCACCTCCTCGCGCCAGCCTTACCGGGGCGATTTCACCGCGCAGGAGACGCCGGCCGCCATCACGATCATCGACCGCACCTGGCTTGCCAACACCAATGTGCTGCGGCTGACGGATGCGCTGGACCTGAACG
>JBKDAC010000087.1:0-2907 GCA_046316515.1 Sandaracinobacter sp.
GTCGGGCAGGATGATGAAGTATTGCCTGACGTCCAGCGGCTGGCCGGGCCCGAACAGCTGGTCGGCGAACTGCGGCCGCAGGAACTGCGCGCCAGTCCCGCCGGTGCCGTGCAGGAACATGATCGCGTTGGTGATCCGACCCTTTCCATCCCGCACCGGCGTGCCCAGCGTGAGGTAATGCATCCGCAGCACGGGCAGGACATCGCCGGTCTGGAAGCGGAAGTCGCGAAAGGTGGCCGTACTCTCGGCAACCGGCCACTGATGCTGGGCAGGCACCGGCTGCGGTTGCGTCGGTGTCTGGGCCTGCGCGACAGCAGGCAGCAGGAACAGGGCGGCAGCGGCCAAGCGGCGGTTCGTCGAGCGGGTCATGCCCAAGTCGTAAACCGGCCATGCCGGCGGTCAAGCTGCGCAAATGCCCGTCAGGCCGGCTGCGCCCTGGTCTGCGCAAACCGCAGTGCCCGCAAAAAGCCCGCAAACGCGACCGGCGTGTCGGCAAAGATGGTGTAGAACAGCCACTGGTCCTTGGTGCCAAGCTCCTCCACCAGCCAGTTCAATCCTGCCATCGCCAGGCCTGACTGCCCGGCCATCATCTTTGCGGCAGATCCCGGAAGCACGATCGGCTTGCTGGGATGCGACTCCCAGACCGTTTCGCCGTCCACCTCGACATGGGTGTCCATCGCCAGCCGCCCGACATCGGTGATCACCCGGATGTCATGCCCTTCTGCGCGGAACGTCCGCGCATACCGCCACATTCTCACAAAAGGCCCTCCCCCCTGAAACTCACATGCCCCGTCCGCGCGATCACCAGATGGTCGTGCACCTGCAGGCCCACGGCCTTGGCTGCATCGGCGATGGCGCGGGTCAGCTGGATGTCGTCGCGGCTGGGCGTCGGATCGCCCGAGGGATGGTTGTGCACCAGGATGATGGCCGCCGCCGACAGTTCCAGCGCGCGCTTCACAATCTCGCGCGGATAGGCGGGCGCCTGGTTCACCGTGCCCTCCCCCATCCGCTCGTCGCGGATCAGGTTGTTGCGATTGTCCAGAAACAGGACACGAAACTCCTCCGTCAGCTCGTGCGCCAGCCTTGCGTGGAGATAATCGGTCACGGCTTCAAAGCTGGAAAGGACCGGCCGGTCGAGCGCCTTGCGCTGCAGCTGCCGGACCGACAGCGCCTCCACGAACTTCAGCGCGGCCGCGACGCTTTCCCCCACCCCCTTCAGCCGGGTCAGCTCGCCCGGCGAGGCCGCCAGCAGGGTCGGCAGATCACCGAACTGTACCAACAGCTCCTTCGCCAGCGGCTTCACATCCTGCCGCGGAATGGCGAGCGCCAGCACATATTCCAGCAGCTCATAATCGTGGAACCCGTCGGGCCCGCCCTCCAACAGGCGCTGGCGCATGCGGTCGCGATGGCCGGCCTTGCGGGCTGGGTCGGGCGTCTCAGAAGCTGGGGCGAACAGCGCCGGCGCCTCCTTCAGCTGCCGCGGCGGCATGGGATCCAGGCCTTCCGGATCAGGCGGCGTAAGGCGGGCTGTCGAGCCCGGTGGCCGATTTGGTGAACAGCTCCACGCCGGTCTCGGTGATTCCTACCGAATGCTCGAACTGCGCCGACAGCGAGCGGTCGCGCGTCACCGCAGTCCAGCCGTCTTCCAGGATCCGCGCATCGGGCCGGCCCAGGTTCAGCATCGGCTCGATGGTGAAGAACATGCCGGGCCTAAGTTCCGGGCCTTCGCCGGCGCGGCCCGCGTGCACGATGTTAGGCGCCATGTGGAAACGCCGCCCAAGGCCATGGCCACAGAAATCGCGCACCACGGAAAGCCGGTGCTTTTCGGCATGTTTCTGGATGGCCGCCCCGATATGGCCCACGGTATTGCCGGGCCTGGCCGCCGCGATCCCCAGCATCAGCGCCTCGTAGGTCAGGTCCACCAGCCGCCGCGCCTTCAGCGGCACATCGCCCACGAAATACATGCGGCTGGTGTCGCCGTGCCAGCCGTTTAGCACCACCGTCACATCGATGTTCACAATGTCGCCATTGGCCAGCGGCTTGGGGCCCGGGATGCCGTGGCAGATCACATGATTGATGCTGGTGCACAGCGAATGGGAATAGCCGCGATAGAAGATGGTGGCCGGCACCGCGTCCCGCGCCAGCACATAGTCATAGGCCAGCCTGTCGAGCGCGGTGGTGGAAACGCCCGGCACCACATGCGCCACCAGCATGTCCAGCACATCAGCCGCCAGCCGCCCGGCCGCGCGCATGCCTTCGAAGGCCGCTGCGTCGTGCAGCACGATGGTGCGGTCGTCTACATCGATATCGGTCATCGGTCCGGGTGCCTGCGGGAAGTTCAGCCCCATGGATTTAGGCGCGGGGCTGCGTTAGGGCAATGCCATGTCGGATCAGCATTCGCGCGAAGAACACGCAGACAAGGTCTGGACGGCCGCCCTTGTCATCATCGGGGACGAGATCCTGTCGGGCCGCACGCAGGACGCGAATCTTGCCTATCTCGCGCGCTGGCTGAACATCCAGGGCATCCGCCTGAAGGAAGCGCGTGTCGTTGCCGACGACAAGGCCGCGATCGGCGACGCAGTGAAGGCCTGCCTTGCGGCATATGATTATGTGTTCACCACCGGTGGCATCGGCCCCACGCACGACGACATCACGGTTGACGCAATCGCCGCGGCGCTTGGCCGCAAGGTCGTGCACCACCCGGACGCAGTGGACATCCTCACGCGCTACTATGGCGACAAGATCACCGAGGCCCGCCTCAGGATGGCGCGGGTTCCCGAAGCCGCAGACCTGATCCCGAATCCGGAAACCGGCGAGCCCGGCATCCGGCTGGATCGGCTGTTCATCCTGGCCGGCGTGCCCAAGATCACCCAAGGCATGCTACGCGGGCTGGCTGTCAAGCTCGCC
>JBKDAC010000088.1:0-4532 GCA_046316515.1 Sandaracinobacter sp.
TCCGCCACCCGCCGGCGGATGTCGAGGTGGCGCGCGCGCTTGCGGCGCTTGCGGCCAATCCCGATCGCTGCCTGCTGATCGGCGCCTATGCCCTCGGTTAGGCACAGCGCGTGGTGGCCCTGCTGCGCGTGGCCGGCCACGACGCCCCCATCTACCTGCACGGTGCCATGCAGCGGTTGATGGCGCTCTACCAGGCGCATGGCGTCGAGCTGGGCGAGCTGCGCCTGGCGGCAGGGGTTCCGGCGGCAGAGCTGAAGGGGCATGTGGTGATGGCGCCGCCCTCCGCACTCGCCGACCGCTGGAGCCGGCGCCTGCCGGACCCGATCACGGCAATGGCCTCGGGCTGGATGCGGGTGCGCGCGCGGGCCCGCCAGCGGGGCGTGGAACTGCCGCTGGTGATTTCCGACCATGCCGATTGGGACGAACTGACCGCGACCGTTCGCGAGCTTCGCCCGAAGGAGCTGTGGGTGACGCACGGGCGCGACGATGCGCTGGTGCACTGGTGTGGGCTGCACCAGATCCGGGCCCGGGCGCTGCACCTGATCGGCCGAGAGGACGATGCCGAATGACGACGCCAGCGAGGACGCAGATGACTGCGCGCGGGGCGGCGGGTCTTTCGGGCTTTGCGGACCTGCTGGACGGCCTGTCCTATGCAACCGGCCGCAATGCGAAGCTGAAGCTGATGGCGGACTGGCTGCGGGCGACTCCTGATCCGGACCGGGGCTGGGGCCTGGCCGCTCTGACCGGGAGCCTCGATTTTCCCGGCGTGAAGCCAGCGCTGATCCGCGTGCTGATCGAGGCGCGGGTGGATCCGCTGCTGTTCCGTCTGTCCTATGATTATGTGGGCGACCTCGCCGAAACCGTCTCGCTGCTATGGGATGGCGCCGCTGCGGGCGCAGCGCCCGGCCTCGCCGAGGTGGTGGAGCAGCTGCGCGTGCTGGGCCGGGCGGAGGCGCCGGCGGTGCTTGCCGGGCTGCTCGACAGGATGGATGCGCCCGCGCGCTATGCGTTGCTCAAGCTGGCGACCGGGAATCTGCGCGTCGGTGCCGGTGCGCGACAGGCGCGCCTCGCCTTTGCGGAGGCCTTCGGGCTGTCGGTGGACGATGTGGAAGAGCATTGGCACGGGCTGGAGCCGCCCTATGCCGAGCTGTTCGCCTGGGGCGAGGGGCGGGCCGGGCCGCCCGACCTGTCGGCGCAGCCGCTGTTTCGCCCCTTCATGCTGGCGCACCCGCTGGAGGCACCCGAGAACCTGGATGTGGAGGCTTTCTCGGCCGAATGGAAGTGGGACGGAATCCGCGCCATGGCGGTCAGGGTCGGTGGCGAAGTACGGCTCTATTCGCGTGACGGGAACGAAATCTCGCGCACCTTTCCCGAGATTGCGGCCGCCATGCAGGTGGAGGCCGTGCTCGACGGCGAGTTGCTGGTGCGGGGCGAGTCGGGCGTCGCCAGCTTCAACGCGCTGCAGCAGCGGCTGGGGCGCAAGACCGTCAGCGCGAAGATGCAGGCCGCCTTCCCGGTGTTCCTGCGCTGCTATGACCTGCTGTTCGATGGTCGCGAGGATGTGCGCGCGGCGCCGCTGACCGACCGGCGCGCGCGGTTGCAGCTGGTGGTGGCCGGGCTGGATCCGGCGCGCTTCGACCTGTCGCCCGAACTTGCGGCAGAGAGCCTGGAGCAGCTGGCCGAACTCAGGGCCGCGCCGCCCGATCCGGCGATCGAGGGACTGATGCTGAAGCGGCGGGACAGCCCCTATGTGCCGGGGCGGCGCGCGGGCTTGTGGTACAAGTGGAAGCGCCAGCCGCTCACCGCCGACTGCGTATTGATGTATGCGCAGCGCGGTCATGGGAAGCGGTCGAGCTTCTATTCGGACTTCACCTTCGGGGCCTGGGCGCCCGATGGCCAGTTGCTGCCTGTGGGCAAGGCCTATTTCGGCTTCACCGATGCCGAGCTGAAGTGGCTGGACCAGTGGGTGCGGGCCCACACGACAGCGCGCTTCGGCCCGGTGCGCGAGGTGGAGAAGAGCCTTGTGCTGGAAGTTGCCTTCGACGCCATCGGGCCGTCCACGCGGCACAAGTCGGGCCTCGCGATGCGGTTCCCGCGGATTTCGCGTATCCGTACCGACAAGTCGGCAGCCGAAGCCGACACGCTGGCTGCCTTGCGCGCCCTTGTACCGGAGACGAAGCCATGATCCGCATCGAGACCGAAGGCGCCGTGAGAACGCTGTTCACCGCCAACCCGCCCCGCAACATGATGACCTCGGCGACGGCCGCCGAACTGGACGCGGCTGTTGCCGACGCGCTGGCCGATCCGGCCGTCCGGGTGCTGATCCTGACCGGCGGCGAGGCCGGCGTCTTCATCCGCCACTATGACGTGGCCGAGATCGCGCTGATGCTGGACGCGGTGGAGGCGGGGCATGTGACGGGCCCGGCGCCACGCGCCGAGGTGCCGGTCTATCGGCTGATCGACCGGCTGCTATCTGCCGACAAGCCGGTGATCGCGGCGATCAACGGGATCGCAATGGGCGGCGGGCTGGAAACGGCGCTCGCCTGCCACCTGCGCATTGCCGAGGCGGGCCCCCATGTGATCGGCCTGCCCGAGACGCGCATCGGGATCATTCCGGGCGCCGGTGGCCTGCAGCTGCTGGCGCGCGCGATCGGGCTGGCGCGGGCCACCGAGCTGGTTCTGCGCGGTCGGGTGCTGACACCGGACGAGGCGGCGGCCCTCGGCGTGGTGCACGAGGTGGCGCCGTCGGCGCTGGCCCGCGCCCGCGCGCTGGCAGACGAGCTCGCCGCCCTGCCGGCGGCGGCCCTGGCGCAGGTGCTGGGCATGGCTCGCCGGGTTGCTGCCGGTGAGCCGCTTGCGGACGGATTGCAGTCGGCTGCTGCCGCGTTCCTGGAAACCCTGAAGCCCGTAAGCGGCGCGCGCGACGGCATAGCCAGGTACGACGCTGCCGGGGGCAATATCCTGGCCTGACCGTCCGGCGGGCTCTGCGGGGCTGGCCGGATGGGACGGAAGGGCGCATGATAGGCAAGCGCGCGTTCCTGCGCGGGTGCCCGGAAGGCGCAGCAGAGGACCCAAGTCCATGGCCGACCTTCAACTCATCTATGTCTCGCGTTCGTTCGGGTTCGATTCGGCGACCCTTGCCGGCATCCTGCTGGATGCCCGGCGCTGCAATGTGCGCGACGGCATCACCGGCTCCCTGATCTGTCGTGAGGACCTGTATCTGCAGCTGCTGGAAGGGCCCGAGGCAGCGGTGGAAGCCTGCTTTGCCCGGATCGGCAGGGACGACCGGCATCTGAACGTCCGGCTGATTTCCCGCCGCATGGTCGACGAACGGCTGTTCCCGCACTGGGCCATGCGGGATGACCCCGCGCGGTCGTGGATGTGGAGCGCCGACGATGTGGCCGACGGTGCTGCCGATCGCGCAACGGCGGACGAGGTCATCGCCATCTTCGAGCGGCTGGCGCGGGAGCCCGACGAGGCGCCCTCGGGCTGCCCAATGTCACGCGCCTAGCTTCGCGCGGCTGTTTCCAGCATCCGGCGCGCGGTGGCGCGCATGTCGGCATCCACGATGTCCGGGCCGATCGCGCTCATCACCAGAAGGCCTTCGCGCACTGCCCCCACAAGGCGGGCGAGCTTCACCGGATCATGGGCCAAGGAGACGCTGCCCAACTTCTGCGCAGTTGCCAGCCGTTCCCCGAACAGGGCCGAGATTTGGCTGTAGTGGCGCTCCATGATGGCGTGAACCCGCGGGTTGCGGGTCGCCTCTGCCGAATAATTCGCAACCGCCAGCTTCCGCCGGCCCGGCCTGCTGGCGGAGGTGGCCGAGCTCAAGCGCCAGCAGGGCGCGCGGATCGCGGCGGAGCAGTTCCGCTCAGCGGACATCCTCAGGCCCGGTAGCGGATCAGGCCTTCCTGCACGACCGTTGCCACCAACGTGCCGTCCCGGGCGAAGATCTTCCCGATATTCAGGCCCCGCCCGCCCGAGGCTGCTGGGCTTGTCTGGTCGAACAGGTGCCAGGCCGACGGATCGGGCTCCTGGTGGAACCAGATGGCATGGTCCAGGCTGGCTGCCTGCAGCTGCGGGTCCGTCCAGGCGACTGCATGGGGCAGCAGGCAGGTATCGAGCAGGGTCATGTCGGTCGCATAGGCGAACAGCGCCGCGCGCAGGGCCTGGCCCTCGGGCACCGACCCTTCTGCGCGGAACCAGTTCTGCGTGGCGGGCTGCAGGGCCTTGGGGTTGAACGGATCGGACGGGTGGACCGGGCGGAATTCGAACGGCCGGTCGCGGCTGGCCCAGATGCTGCGCCAGGGTTCGGGAATGCGGTCGCCGGCCCTGGCGTGCCACTCGGCCTCGTTCAGCAGGCCATCCGGCCCGATCGTGTCGGGCAGTGGATCCTGATGGGAAAAGCCGGCCTCGCGCTGCTGGAAGCTGGCAGCCAGCGAGAAGATGGCGCGGCCATGCTGGATGGCAGTGACGCGGCGGGTGGTGAAGCTGGCGCCGTCGCGCTCGCGGTCGACCTTATAGAGGATCGG
>JBKDAC010000089.1:0-6674 GCA_046316515.1 Sandaracinobacter sp.
CCTGCTGGAAGAGCTGGAGGAAAAGGCCGAGCTTGCCCTGCTGCTGGACCGGGCGCGCGAATCCGATGCGCTGAAGATCTTCATCGGCGCGGAAAGCCGACTCTTTGCCCTGTCGGGATCCTCGGTGATCGCCGCGCCCTATCGCGGGGCCGACGGGCGGGTGATCGGCGTTGTGGGGGTGATCGGCCCCACGCGGTTGAACTATGCCCGCGTCGTCCCCATGGTGGATTTCACTGCAAACAGATTGTCGAGGTTGATGGCATGAGTGCCGATACGCCGGAAAGCGGCGCTGACGAAATATCGCTGGAATCCCAACTGGCCGCCGCCCGCGAGGAAATCGTGAGCCTGGTGGCCGAGCGCGACGCCGAGAAGGACCGCGCGCTTCGCATGGCGGCCGAGGCTGAGAACACCCGCCGCCGGCTGGAGCGCGACAAGGCCGACGCGGTGCAATATGCAGCCGCCGGCTTCGCGCGCGACATGCTGTCGGTCGCCGACAACCTCGCCCGCGCGCTGGAAGCCCTGCCGACGGATGACGCCTTCGCCAACCTGCGCAACGGGCTCGAAGCAACGCAACGCGAGCTGGTCTCCATCTTCGAACGCCACGGCATCAAGCGGGTCGCCGCAACGGGCCTGCCGCTGGATCCCAACTGCCACCAGGCGATGGTGGAGGTGGAATCCGACGCCGAGCCGGGCACCATCGTGTCGGAACTGCAGGCGGGCTGGATGCTGAAGGACCGGCTGCTGCGGCCGGCGCTTGTGACCGTTGCCAAGGCGAAGAGCGCGGCGGCCTGATTCGTTCACCAACGGGGCAACTCTCATGATCATCATCATCGGGCGGGCAAAGGTCGATTCGGACCGGGTGGAAGAGCTGCGGCCCGCGCTGCAGGCCATGATGCGCCACACCTTGGAGGAATCGGGCTGCCTGTCCTATAGCCTTGCCATCGAGGACCTGGGCGGGAATGGCCGGCCGGCCGTGCTGTCCATCGCCGAGCGCTGGGAGGACGAATGCGCCCTGAAGGCGCATTTCGAAAGCGACCATATGACCGCCTTCAACAAGGCTGTGGACGGCGCGGTGTGGTCCCTCGACGTGAAGATGTTCGATGCGGCGAATGAAAGGCCGCTCGCCCTCTCCTAAGAAATCGGGAAGGGCAGGATCGCGCGATAGGTCTCCAGCGGGGGCCTGTCCTTCAGGCGCAGGCCTTCGGTCAGCAGATAGGCGTCCTTCACGATCTCGGCCTGCTGTTCCAGCCCATAGGCGGTGAACGGCTTGCCGGGCAGCAGCGGCAGATAGCGGTAGCGGGCCAGCGGCGGGCGCCTGAGGATCAGGTTGATGCCCTGCTGGTGCTGCCAGACATGGGTGAGCTCGTGCACGAAATGGCCGCGCAGATGCGCGCGCTCGGCGGCGAAATCCGCGCTCCAGATATCGCCGTTGGGGTGGAACCACAGATGACCGTCGGGCGCCATCGTCACCCAGGCGGGCTGCCACATCCACCATTTCAGCCGGTTGATGCGGATGGGATCGAGCGCGAGCGCCGGGCCGAAGACGCGCGTGGCGAGCGCCCGCTCGCCCGCAGTCAGCAGGCGGCGGTCGGCCGACGGCACAACCTCGGGCGCGTCAGTGCTGGTGGCCAGTGTCAGTGCTGGTGGCCAGTGTCGGCCGCCTTTGGCGCTTGGGCGGCGGCGCGCGCCTCTGCATCGAGGGTGACGGTCGCGCCCGACTGGAAGCGGAAGGTGAGCGGCACCCTGGCGCCGGCCTTCACGCCGGGCGACAGGCCGAACAGCATCAGGTGTGCGCCCCCGGGCGCGAAGGTGAGCGTGCCCTTGGCGGGCAGCGGGAAGCTGTCTTCGCGGCGCATCTTCATGACGCCGTTCTCGCTGGACATGCTGTGCAGCTCGATACGTTCTGCCATGGGGCTGGTGACGGCGACCAGGGCATCGGCCGTGGCGGTGCCGTGCGCCATGAAATAGCCGCCGGCCGGGCGCCCGGCGACCGCGGGCAGGCGGATCCAGGCGTCCATCAGGTGGGGGGTGGCCGCCTTGGGCGCGGGTTTCGTAGCCGCCTGGGCGAGCGCCGGCTGGGCCAGGTAAAACGGGGTTGCTGCGAACAGAAGGGCGGCAGCGAGCGCCGGGCGCAGGGGGAAACAGACCATCGGGGACATCCTTCCGGAGGGGGCAGTGTAGCCGGATGCGCGGATTCGCTGCAACAGTGCGGCTTTCGGATTGGTGAACGACCACAAAACATCGATGACGCCATTGATGCCGGAAACGGGCCCCCTATATCCGCTGGCGAGACAGGACGCTTCGGGCGGCCATCAGAACCACCAATGACACGACACCGGGCGACCGGCGGCGAGGACTGCAAAAGGACAGGATATGGCGAAGGTTATCGGCATCGACCTTGGCACCACCAACAGCTGTGTGGCGGTGATGGAGGGTTCGGCCCCGAAGGTCATCGAGAATGCGGAAGGAGCGCGCACCACGCCGAGCCAGGTTGCGTTCGCCAAGGACGGCGAGCGGCTGGTGGGCCAGCCGGCCAAGCGGCAGGCCGTGACCAACCCGGAAAACACCGTGTTCGCGGTGAAGCGCCTGATCGGCCGCCGGTTCGACGATCCAATGACCCAAAAGGACATGGGCCTGGTGCCCTACAAGATCGTGAAGGGCGCCAATGGCGACGCTTGGGTGAACGCCGGCGGCAAGGATTACAGCCCGTCGCAGATTTCGGCCTTCATCCTGCAGAAGATGAAGGAAACGGCCGAAGCCTATCTGGGCGAGACCGTCACGCAGGCCGTGATCACCGTGCCCGCCTATTTCAACGACGCCCAGCGCCAGGCAACCAAGGACGCCGGCCAGATCGCCGGCCTGGAAGTGCTGCGCATCATCAACGAGCCGACGGCGGCAGCGCTTGCCTATGGCCTGGACAAGGGCACCTCTTCGCGCACCATCGCGGTCTATGATCTTGGCGGCGGCACCTTCGACGTCTCTGTCCTGGAGCTGGGCGACGGCGTGTTCGAGGTGAAGTCGACCAGCGGCGACACCTTCCTGGGTGGCGAGGATTTCGACGCCAAGGTGGTGGAGTTCCTGGCCGACGAGTTCAAGAAGGCCGAGGGCATCGACCTTCGCAATGACCGGCTGGCGCTGCAGCGGCTGAAGGAAGCCGCCGAGAAGGCAAAGATCGAGCTCAGCTCGTCTGCCACCACCGAAGTGAACCTGCCCTTCATCACAGCCGACGCCACGGGCCCCAAGCACCTGGTGAAGCAGGTGAGCCGGGCGGACCTGGAGCGGCTGGTGATGGATCTGATCGAGCGCACCCGCAAGCCGTGCGTCGACGCGATGAACGAGGCCGGCGTGAAGGCCGAAGCCATCGACGAGGTGATCCTGGTGGGCGGGATGACCCGCATGCCGCGCGTGCGTGCATTCGTGAAGGACCTGTTCGGCAAGGAGCCGAACACATCCGTGAACCCGGACGAAGTGGTTGCCATGGGCGCTGCCATCCAGGCCGGCGTGCTGCAGGGCGACGTGAAGGACGTGCTGCTGCTGGATGTGACACCCTTGAGCCTGGGCATCGAGACACTGGGCGGCGTGTTCACGCGCATGATCGACCGCAACACCACCATCCCGACCAAGAAGTCGCAGACCTTCAGCACCGCCGACGACAACCAGTCGGCGGTCACCATCCGCGTCTTCCAGGGGGAGCGCGAGATGGCAGCCGACAACAAGCTGCTGGGCCAGTTTGACCTGGTCGGCATTCCGGCGGCGCCCCGCGGCGTGCCGCAGATCGAGGTGGCCTTCGACATCGACGCCAACGGCCTTGTGGCCGTGAACGCGAAGGACAAGGGCACCGGCAAGGAACAGCAGATCCGGATCCAGCCGTCGGGCGGCCTGTCGAAGGACGATATCGACAAGATGGTGAAGGAGGCCGAGCAGTTCTCCTCGGACGACAAGAAGCGCCGCGAGGCCGCCGAGGCCCGCAACCAGGCCGACAGCCTGGTGCATGCGACCGAGCGCCAGCTGGTGGAGCATGGCGACAAGGTGGACGCCGAGACCAAGGCCTCGATCGAGGCGGCGGTCGCGGACGTGAAGGCGGTGCTGGATTCGGGTGATGCCGAGCAGATTTCCGCCAAGACGCAGACGCTGGCCCAGGTGGCGATGAAGCTGGGCGAGGCGGTCTATGCCGCCGAGCAGGCGAAGGCCGAGGGCGGGTCCGCCGAGACGGGCGCTGAAGATTCCGGGGCGAAGCCGACCGACGATGTCGTCGATGCCGACTTCACCGAAGTGGACGACAGCAAGAAGTAATCCAGTCCGGCCGGGGGCAGCGCCCCCCGGCCGGACCGTTCGAAGGCCTGTCGGGGATGCACGCCGAGATCGATTATTACGAGCTGCTGGAAGTGGAAAAGGGCGCGGACGACGCGACCCTGAAATCCGCCTATCGCAAGCTTGCCATGCGCTGGCACCCGGACAAGAACCCGGGCAACAGCGCCGCCGAAACACGCTTCAAGGCGATCAGCGAGGCCTATGGCGTGCTGTCGGACCCGCAGAAGCGCGCCGCCTATGACCGGTTCGGCCACGCCGCCTTCAAGGCGAGCGCGGACGGCGGGAGCGGTGGCAATCCGTTCCAGGATTCCTCGCCCTTCTCGGACATCTTTTCCGACATCTTCGACCAGTTCATGGGCGGGGCCCCGCGCGGCCGCCGCAACGGGCCGCAGCGCGGCGCCGACATCCGCTATGACCTGCAGGTAAGCTTCGAGGAGGCCTTCCACGGCGCCGAGGCGGACATTTCGCTGGATGTGGCGGTGGCCTGCGACCATTGCGCGGGAACGGGTGCCAAGCCCGGCGCGCGGGTGCAGGCCTGCGGCACCTGCCAGGGGCGCGGCCAGGTGCGCATGCAGAACGGCATGTTCATCGTGGAGCGCACCTGCCCCACCTGCCACGGATCGGGCCAGATCATTTCCGATCCCTGCGGCCACTGCCATGGCGAAGGCCGGGTGGAGCGTGCCAAGCAGCTGAAGGTGAAGATCCCCAAGGGTGTCGACGACGGCACCCGCATCCGGCTGGCGAACGAGGGCGAGGCGGGCCCCAGAAGTGCAAATGGCGGCGGCGAACCCGGCGACCTCTATATCTTCGTGCACATGAAGCCGCACCCGATCTGGAAGCGCGACGGCACAACCCTGTTCGCGCAGGTGCCGATGAGCTTCGTCGACGCGGCGCTTGGCGGCGAGATCCAGATCCCCGGCCTCGACAAGCAGCCGGTGGACGTGAAGTTGCCGGCCGGCACGCAATCGGGGCGGCAGTTCCGGGTGCGCGGGCGCGGCATGCCGGCGCTGAACGGCCATGGACTGGGCGACCTGGTTGTGCAGGTCGATCTGGAGACGCCGACCAAGCTGTCGGCACGCCAGAGGGAGCTGCTGGAGGAATTCCGCGGCACCGAGGTGCCGCACGAAGCCTGCCCCAGGTCCAAGGGTTTCTGGGACCGGCTGAAGGACGCCTGGAACAGCTGAGCGCCACGGCCTTTCGGGCCTGCGGACCCGCGTGCAGGGTTAACGCCCGCACATGCGGCTTGCCTTGCGGGGCCTTTGCACCGCATGCTGCAGCTCAATCGGTGACGGCGGTTGATTTGCCGGCCGGCTTGCCGCAGCGTGCAGGCTCACCGGGGGAGCTTCCTGCTTGAACGACATCGTCATCGTATGCCTGATCATTGCGGGCGCCGTGGTGCTGTTCCTGCTGAACCGGCTGCCGGTGGTGATCGTCGCGCTGGCGGTGCCGCTGACGCTGTACCTGACGGGCGTGCTGTCGCTGCAGGAGGTGTTTTCGGGCTTTGGCGACCCCACCATCATCTTCATCGCCAGCCTGTTCGTGGTGTCGGCGGGGCTGGAGGCGGCGGGTGTGACGGCCTGGGCCGGGCAGAAGCTGATCGACTGGGCAGGCGATGAAGGGCGCGGCCGGCTGCTTGTGCTGATGATGCTGATGGTGGGCGTGCTCACGTCGCTCATCAGCGTGAACGGCGCGGTGGCGGCCCTGCTGCCGGTGGTGGTGGTACTGGCGATCCGAACGGGGGCGGCGCCGTCGCAGCTGCTGATGCCGCTTGCCTTTGGCGCGCACACCGGATCGAAACTCACCCTTTCGGGCACGCCCATTGCCGTGATCGTGAACGACGCGCTGCAGGACGCGGGCGGCGAGCCCTTTTCCTTTTTCGAATTCGCCTGGGCGGGCATTCCGCTGGTGCTCGGCGGGATCGCGATCGTCTATCTGCTGGGGCCCAAGCTGCTGCCCTATACCCAGGGGCCGTCGCTGCCGGGGGACTTTTCGCAGCATGCGCGGACGCTCACCGAGCAATATCGGCTGCAGGGCCGCTATTTCCAGCTGAAGCTGCGCGAGGGATCGGCGCTGGTTGGCCAGGCGGCCGGCGCCATCGACCTGTCGGCCTTTCCGGGGCTGGTGCTTGCGCGGGTGAAGACGCCGTCGGGCGAGGTGCCTCCGGCCGGGGCCGTGCTGGCAGCCGGGCAGCTGCTGATCGTGTCGGGGCCGGCGGACGTGGTGGCAGCCTTTGCCGAGGCCGGGGACCTGGCGGTGCTGGGGGCGGGCGACGGCGCTGAGGAGGGCAGCCTGGAGGCGGCGCTGTTCAATCGCGCGTCGGGCCTTGCCGAGGTGGTGATCCCGCCGCGGTCGCGGCTGGTGCT
>JBKDAC010000090.1:0-4099 GCA_046316515.1 Sandaracinobacter sp.
CCGCGCGATCGCCGGCCGGTTCTGCTCGATGGCGAACAGCATTGTATTTTGAAGCGCAGTCCCACAGACCGCACCAGCCGCCAGATGGTGACCGGGTGAACCACCACACCAAGCGCAGCCAGCTCGGCCGCCAGCGCGGGCATCGTTAGATCAGGCACTGCCGCTTCAAGGGCGACGCGCTCATCCGCCTGCGCCAATCGTTCGACATACGGATGACCAACCGGCTGATCCTGGAGCCCCAGATCGAGACCGACTTCTACCTGACCGACGTACCGGAAAACCGCATCGGCAGCGGATTCTCGATCATCGAGACAGGCCTCCAGGTCCGCTATGAGATCAGCCGCAAGTTCGCGCCCACACTCGCCCTCGTCTACGAAAACCGCCTCGGCAAGACCGGGCGCCTCGCCGAGGCTGCCGGCGATCGGCCCGGCGGATGGTCCGTCCGCATCGGCGTCCGCAGCTGGTTCTGACGCAACCGCCCATCACGCCGACAGATCGCCAGACCGACCAGCCGGCTGCGCGCCCCGTGCCCCTGTGCGCTTGCGCCCCTCTTCCCCAAAGCGCTGAAGAGTGACTCTATATCCCCAGACGGGGGACCGAATGGACTCAAGCGGACGTATCGGCAAGGCCATCTTCAATGCCCGTGCGGACGCCATCCGGGCCCATGCGCGCTTTCCGATCGCCAAGCAGCGATTCCGCAGCGATGTGCCCGCCATGTGGCTCGCCTCGCCGCTGAACCGGTGTCTGATCCCCGACACCGGCGCAATGGCGGTCAGCATCACTGTCATCCGGCTCAACCGGCTGGACCCGGCATTCGCCGACCGGCCCGACCTGTGGGTCGCCCGCGACCTTGCGATCGTCGCGATATGGCTGGATGCCAAGCGCCCTGCCAGCCAGCCGCAGGTCGCCGCCTGACCTGTCAGGTCAGTGGCCCGACCACTTCGCCGGCCCGCGGACCCAGCCCCCACTTGCTCCGAAGGGTTGCCGGCACCAGCGGAATGCCCGTGCTGTTCTCGGCCTTCACGATCAGGTCGCGCGCCTCCAGCCGGCGCCCTTGCCGCACCAGCTCGCGCACCTGTCCCGACACCAGCTCCAGCCCGGCCACCGGCCAGTTCTGCACAACCTTTGCCGGGCGCGCGGCGTCGCGGCCCGGCTTCGCCTTGCCCCTGGCAGTCGCCCGCGCGTCCCAGCGCGTGCACAATTCGGTCGCGTCAGCGTCCCCCCGGGCGGCAAGCGCCCGCACCCAGAGCCCGAAGTCCGCAGCCGCGCGCCGGTCTTCCTCCCGCGCCCGCGCGCGATAGAGCCGAGCCTTCGCCAGGGCGTCCTGCGCAAGCTCGGCATTGCTCCGACGGGTCGGTGCCTTCGGTGTCATCCCCCACCTATAGACGAACCCCATTCGTCAGCGGGCATTCACCCCAGTTTCGCACCCCGTTTCGCAGCCCGGGCTGCCGCCTCGGCGCGCACGTCATCCCCATGTTCGCCGTGGCGCGGCGCATGCCCGCCGCCGGCCTCGAAATCGCTGAAGCGCACAGGGTGGCGCATGCGGATCCAGCCCCCTTCACTGGGGTGCTCCACACGCTCGAAAAAGCCGGTCTGCTGCAGGTGCGGGTCGTCCATCACTTCGCCCAGATCGCGCGCGATCATGGCCGGGATCTGGGCGGCCTGGCAGCGCGCCAGCAGATCGGCAGACGTGAACTGCGGCGTCAGCCGGGCCACCTCGCGGTACATGTCCGGCATGTGCTGCACCCGCAGCCGCCGGGTCTCGAACCGCGGATCGTCCAGAAACTCCGGATTGCCCAGCAGGGTGAACAGCCGGGGCCAGGCCTCGTCGGTGTAGGCAACAAGGCTGACATAGCCGTCGCTGGTCGGGAAGGGCTGCCGGTCGGGATCGATCTGGCGGAAGTATCCGACAGGCCCGTTGGGCGGATCGAAGGTCTGCCCGCCCAGATGTTCCGTCATCATGAAGCTGGTGAAGGTCTCCAGCATCGGGATCTCGACCTTCTGGCCCCGCCCCGTGCGCAGCTTGTGCACGATCGCAGCCAGCACGGCATAGGCCGCGTGCAGCCCAGCCACCTTGTCGGCCACCAGGCTCGGCAGATAGCGCGCGGCCGGGTTGCCATCCACGCGCGACAGCAGGCTCGTCGTGCCGGTCGCAGCCTGGATCACGTCGTCATAGGCCTGCAGCCCGGCATAGGGCCCATCCTGGCCAAAGCCCACGCAGTGCGCATAGATGATGTCGGGCCTGATCGCCCGCACGCTGTCATAGTCCAGGCCCAGCCGCTCCGCCGCCTTGCCACGCACGTTCAGGATGAACACGTCGGCCGTGGGGATCAGCGCCCGGATGACCGCCTTGTCCTCCTCGATCTTCAGGTCCAGCACCACCGACTTCTTGCCCCGGTTCAGGGACAGGAATCCGGGGCTCATGCCCGGCGTCTTCGCGGCCTTGGCGGTCCAGCGATACTGGTCGCCGCTGCCGGGCGCCTCCACCTTGATCACCTCGGCGCCAAGATCCGCGAGAATCTGGGTCGCATAGGGGCCGAACACCACCCCCGTCAGATCGAGGATCCGGATCCCCTGCAGCATCGCAGCCGGCTCTTCCATCGCCATCTCCCTCTCGCCTGCAACAGGGATGCCCCGGCGCCGCGGCCGGCGCCACATGCAGAAGCGCTAGGAAAACCGATGGCGCCGCCCTCCCCAAGCTCCCAGTTCGACAAGCCGGTCGCCCGGGTGCATCCATCCTGCATCAGCACCCCCGCACGGGGCGCAATTGGGGAGAACCATATGTTCAGCCACATCATGCTCGGGGCCGACGATATCGCAGCTTCGAAGGCCTTCTACGACGCAACCCTCGGCGCGCTCGGCGTGAACCCGGGCTTCACCGACGACAAGGGCCGCGTCTTCTGGATGACGCCCACCGGCATCTTCGCCATCACCAAACCCATCGACGGCAAGGCGGCTTCGTGCGGGAACGGCTCCACCGTCGGCTTCGCGGTGAAGTCCCCAGCCGAAGCCGATGCCTGGCATGCAGCCGGCCTCGCCGCCGGCGGAACCGCCTGCGAGGATCCGCCCGGCGTCCGCAGCGGCGCCACGGGCAGCCTCTACCTTGCCTATCTGCGCGATCCAGCCGGCAACAAGCTCTGCGCGCTGTACCGCATGTGATGGCTCAGGGGGCGGCAGACGCCGCCCCGCACCCCTTCGGGGTCGGCAGGGGCGTGATCTCCTGGATCCCCGGCACGCGCGACAGTTTCTCGAAAAAGAAGCGCTCATAGCTTTCCACATCCGGGGCCACGACGCGGAGAAGTAAAGTCCACCGGCCCCATCAGCACCCAGCATCCAGCACTTCGGGAAAGCGCCGGATTGCCTCGGAAAACGCGTCCAGATGCTGTCGTCCCTGCTTCCTGTTCAAACGGACTCGGCGGCTTCGTTGCCAGCCGTCCCTTGGTCCGCCCACACACCCCCGCGCACCAAACGCAAGGGGCTCTGCCCCTGCACCCCCGCAAGGGCCAACAGGCCCTTGACCCTCTTTCTGATTTCGTCGCCCCGATGTTGCCTGCCCCCGTAGAGAGTTCCAGGGACAACAGTATGCCAAATCCGAACAGGCAGCCTGCGGCGAGTCGCGGATTGGTGCTGCGCACCAACCGTAGCCACCGCCGGCGCGACCGCCAGGTCCGAGGTCATGTTGGGCACCGTGTGGATCATGTCGAGCGGGCGGTCGAAGGGGAGGAAGAAGGCGACGATCAGCGCCGCCTGCCCGGGCGGAATGCCGATCGAGGCGAGGATGCCCGCGACCAGGAACAGCGACGAGCCCGGGATCGGCGCGGTGCCAAGCGCGACCGTCATGGTGACGACCGCCATGAGCAGCAGCTGCGCGGGCTCCTCAGCCGGCTTCGGGCATGATGCGCTTCATGAACTCGTCGAACATCGGCACGGTGAAGGCCGTGTCGCCGTGGGCAGGGGAATAGAGCATCCCCTTGCGGATCAGGCTGTTGCGGATCGGGGCGAGCTGGGTCACCTGCTTGCCGAGCATCTCGGCGATGTCGCCCGATCGGTGCGGCCCCGGCCCCAGGCCCGCCATTGCGCGCATGTAGCGCTTCTCGGT
>JBKDAC010000091.1:0-8167 GCA_046316515.1 Sandaracinobacter sp.
TGGACGACGTGCCGAGAGATCTACGCCACTTACATTTGCATCGAGCGAAAACGTGCCGACATTCGATGATGAATCATCGTCGCCAGCAGCATCATTGCTATTGGCGGCTGGCATGATTCCGGCGATTGATGTTTGGCTTAAAGCGTGGTTCCACTGGGCTAGCGTATCGAAGAGGAGTTTCGAACTTTCTCCTCCTAGGTGCGCCATTCCCCGAACTGCGTGCAGTTGAACCTGCGTTTGGGTTTGTGGGCTTTGCCCACGGGCGGTTCGAGTCCTGCTGGGTTTCGCCATGGCTGGACCCCATGCGGTGGGGCGCCCGGTCGCGATCGAAGGCGCGCAGCTTGAGGCCGCGTTGGCGCGCATGGTGCCAACGCCCACGGCGACGATGTCGGGAGGCGCTATAGCGCGTGGATGTCCAGGAATGGCCGGACGACGGCCAGTACGGTCGCGGGTTCGAAGGCGAGGCCGTGGCCGTGGCCCGCGAGTTCCCGCACCTGCCAGCCCAGCGCTTCGAGCGCCGGGCGGGCCTTGCGGGCGCGGCTGGCGATCGGAATGCTGAGCCCATTCTCGCTGACGTCGCCGTCGGCGCCGAAATAGAGCAGGCAGGGGAGGGTGGCCACTTGCGCCAGCACGGCCGCTTCGTCGAAGCCTGCGATGCTTTCGTAATAATGGACCCACTGGGCATATTGGGCGGGCGTGCGGAGCACCCTGAGGGCACCGGCATCCGGGTTGTCGAGCTTGCTGCGCGCAGCTGCAAGGGCTTCGGGGTGGGGGCCGTGGAGTGGGCTCCAGCCGCCCAGGACAAGGGCGGTCAGCCGGTCCGTCCGGGCTGCCAGCTGGATGGCGGCTGCTGCACCCCAGCTGTAGCCCCAGATGGCGAACCGGTTGAATCCGGCTGCGGTTGCGACAGAGAGCCAGTCGGCTGCAACCCGGTCCGCGGTGAGGTCGGCGGGCGCGATGTCGGCGCTTCGGCCGATCGAGGGGTAGTCGAGCAGAAGGATGCGGTAGCGGTCCGTCAGTCCGGCCAGATAGGCGTCGGCAACTGCGCCCGCCTCGGGACCCAGGATCCTGGCCTGGGATGCAAAGATCGGCAGCGTGATCAGGATCGACGGCCCCTGGCCTTCGACCCGATAGAAGATGCCGGTTCCGGGATCGACGGGCATCAGGCGGCCAGCGTGGCCTGCGGTCCGGTAACGCGGGACAGCCAGTCGTCGACGATCTCCTCCAGGATCGGCAGGGTCACGCCGCCCGCGGTCATCACCACTTCGTGGAAGTCGCGGTGGGTGAAGCGGTCGCCGAGCGCGGCTTCGGCACGGCGGCGGAGCGCGCGGAACTTCAGGTTGCCGATCTGGTAGGCCAGCGCCTGGCCCGGCAGCGCGGCATAGCGATCGACCTCGGCGGCGATGGTGTCGCGCGACAGGGTGAGCCGCGCGGCCATGTAATCGATGGCCTGGGGGCGTGACCAGCCGTGCCAGTGCAGGCCGGTGTCGACTACCAGGCGGCAGGCACGCCACATTTCCATTTCCAGCCAGCCAAAGCGGTCGTGTGGGGTGGGATAGAGCCCCATCTCGCCGGCAAGACCCTCGCAGTAGAGCGCCCAGCCTTCGACGCAGGCCGTGTATTTGACCGCACCGTGGCGGCGGAAATCGGGCAGTTCCTCAAGCTCCTGCATCAGCGCGATGTGCATCAGGTGGCCGGGCCAGGCTTCGTGCGCTGCAAGAGCCGCGTGGGTGTAGGTGGGGCATTTTTCGGGCAGGCTGGAGACCCAGAAGATACCGGCCGAGCTGCCGTCTGCGGGGCTGGGCTGGGCATAGGCGCCCGGCATTGCGACCGACAGCGCGGGGGGAATACTCTCGACTCCGTAGGTGATGCGCGGGATGCGCTTGAACCAGGCGGGGATCTGCCGGTCGATGCGCTTGCACAGGATCTGCACCGACTGCAGCAGGGCTTCGGCGGTTGGCGGTATGAAGGCGGGATCGGCTTGCAGATACCGGCGGTAGGCGTCGATTTTGCCGGGGAATCCGGCCTCTGCCGCGACCTCGGCCATCGCCGATTCCAGGCGCGCAACTTCGGCGAGGCCGAGCTGATGGATGGCAGCCGGCTCCATGTCGGTGGTGGTGAAGTGCCGAACGAATGTGCGGTAATAGGCCTCGCCATCGGGGCTGTCGGTACAGGCCATGGTGGCGCGCGCGCCGTTTGCAATTGCGCCCGACAGATGGTTGACATAGCGGCGGAGCGCCGGGAGGATCTGGTCTGCAATGATCGCCCTTGCGCGCGCAGCCTGTTTCGGAAAGGTGGCGGCGCTGCGGGTGAAGGGGCCGTACCATGGGCTGGCTTCGGGCGCGGCCTTCGCCATTCCGGCGCTGTTGGCGGCGGCCGCTGCCAGCACATCGGCGGGATAGCGGATGCCGAGCGCATGGCCGGCGGACAGATTGTCCATGATGTCCTGCAGGAAGGCCGGGATGGTCTCCAGTCGGTCGGCGTAGCGGCGGGCGTCGTCTGCCGTGGTCAGTGCAATGGAGTTGGCGAAGAAGACGGTGTTGAAGTCGGGCCCGACCGGGAGCAGCCAGGGGCGCAGATGGGCGTGGACTGCAAACTGGGCGCGGATGTCGGACAGCTCGCGTTGCAGAAGCTGGTGGGTTGCGCGGTCGGTGATGCCGAGCGCTTCGGTCGGAATGGTTGCGAGTTCGGTGAGCAATTCGGCTGCAAGGCCGTCGCGGCGAGTGTGGTCGGCGGCGGACTCGCGGAACAGGATGGCGCCCTCCACCTCCTGGCCCGCCAGGATGGCGCTGAACGGGCTCTCGGCGCAGAGGATGACCCAATAGCGGGCGGCAAGATCGGCCAGGTGCTGCTCGGGGGTCATGGCGGTGACTTTCCAAGGGCGATTGCGCGGACAGTGTCGGCGGTCCAGTCGGCCGCTTCGTAGATGAAATTGTGGCCGGTGCCGGGTGGGGCGATGTGGCGTTCGGCCCGGTTGGAGACGAGCATCCAGCTTTCGCGCGTGGCCTGCATCACGCGGGCCATCCGCGCCTGCTCGGGATTGGCGCGGAATTCTGGCAGATCGCCGAGATCCGCCTCGGTCGCGCCTGGGCCGATGACATGAACGGGAATGCCGTCGAGATCGCCATGGTAGGGCGCGATGTCCCAGGCGAGATCGAGCAGGCGGTGGCGGTCGAGCTCGGTCAGGATGGAGGCGCCGGCCATATAATAGCCGGGGCTGGATTCGATGGCCCTGCCGGCCTTGCCGGCAGCGCCCAGCTCGGCTTCGACATGCTGCATCACCTTCGAATAGGCCGGGCTTGCCGCGATCTCCTTCTTCTGCGGGTCGTAGGAGAGGCCGAACATGCGGGCGACGGCCACGAGCCGCATTTGCCGTGCCATGGCCTTCAGGCCCGCGATCTTCGGGGCGCGCAGGATGGTGTCGGGGGGCGTCGCATCCAGCAGGGCGACCGAATGGGTGCGGTCCGGGTGGCGGCGGGCGATATTGGCGGCAAGCAGCCCGCCATAGCTGTGCCCGGCCCAGATGAAGGGGCCGGCTTCACCGGCGGCATCCAGCGCTGCGACCAGCTCCTGGCATTCGCCGACGGTGGTGCGGGGAAAGGGGCCGATGTCGCTCCAGCCGGTGCCGGGGCGATCGATCAGGATGGAGCGGACGTCGGGGCTCAGCCGCCGGTGCAGATGGTGCATGACATGGCCGCCGCTGTGCGCCCCGCCCAGCCAGACGATGGTGGGGCCGGCGGCGGGACCTTCGGCGCGCACGTGGATGCGCGTGCCGCCGATGTCGACCAGCCGCCCGGGTGCGGGGTTGGCGCGGAGAGCCGCAGCGCGCCCGAGCAGATAGCGGATTGCGGCAGCAGCCAGCAGCGTGGCGAGGAGGAGAAGAAGCCAGCCGACTGCCGGCGCGGACGACAGGAGTGGCAGACCGGCCAGTGCGACGATGCCTGCCAGGACGAGGCCTGCCCAATCGCGCGCGAACAGGGCTTCGATCCCCGAAGTCAGCATCTAGGCAAGTCCCTTTCGGCATGACGATACATAGTTGTATCGTGTGTCGCAAGGGCAGTTTACGGGAAGCCGGACAGGATCCTTGTGTAGGTGGCCACCAGGTCTTGGCGCTCGGCGCGGCTTTCTTCCAAGCCCAGGGCATAATAGCCGACCTGGTGGAAGTACACGACGCGCGCGCGGACAAGCGCTTCCATCTCCGGCTGGCCGGCTTGGCGAAAGATGTCGGCGAGGGCATCGATCCGGGCCAGGTCTGCGGCGCGCACCCGGTCGCGGACGGCGGTGTCGATGCTGCCCCACTGGCGCACGGCAGAATCGAGCGCGGGGTCGAAATCCCGCTCGTCGAGCCACAGCCGCACCAGCCGGTCATAGCGCTCGGCCGGGGTGCCGGGCGTCCCGACGGTTTCCAGAAACTGGCGGGTGTTGCAGGCTTCCCAATCGTCCAGCAGATCGTCGAGCAGATGCTGGCGGTTGCGGAAGCGCCAGTAGAAGCCGCCACGGGTGACGCCCAGGCGCGCCGCAAGCGGGTTGATCTGCACTGCTGCGACTCCGCCCTCGATCAGCATCTGGCGCGCGGCGTCTATCCAGTCCTTCTCGACCGGAGTGCTGCCTTCCTGTCGGGCGGCGGTTGCCAGCGCTCTGCTCCCCTGGCTTGTGGAACCTCAGATGCCTATGGGCGTAGCGAAACCGCGCTTTGATGACAATCGGTTCGCCTGCCTGTCGGCCCGGCCGCCATCAGCGGAAGTCGGCGATTTCGGCGAGCGGCTTCTTGATGAGGGCGTGCGTCGGCACGGTGGCGCCTTCGGCCGGATAGCCGCAGACCAGCAGCAGATAGGGTTTTTCGGATGCCGGGCGGCCGCACATGGCGTTCAGGAAGGTCATCGGCTTGGGGGTATGTGTGAGGGTGACGACACCGGCCTGGTGCAGCGCCGCGATCAGGAAGCCCATAGCGATCCCGACCGATTCCGGGACATAGTAATTCTGGCGCTCGATCCCCTTGCGGACCCCACCCTTGCGCTGGCCGAAGATGGCGATCACCCAGGGCGCGGTTTCCAGATAGGGCTTCTGATCGTCGGTGCCGAGCGGGCTCAGGGCATCCAGCCACTCTTCGCCCGCCTTGCCGCCATAGAAGATCCGCTCCTCGGCCTCGGCGCGGTCCCGAAGCTCCTTCTTCATCGCCGGTGAGCCGATGATGGAGAGGAACCAGGGCTGGTGATTGGCGCCGCTTGGTGCGGTGCCGGCCGTCTTCACGGCCGCTTCGATCACTTCGCGCGGGACCGGGCGGTCGGAGAAGTCCCGCACGCTGTGCCGGCGGCGCATCAGCCCGTGAAAGGCGTCTGCCCGCGCGATCATCTCGGCTTCGGGAATCTCCGTCCAATCCGGCAGGGGGACTGCGTCATGCGTCTTCACGAGGCTCACTCCTGCCGGCTGGACGGGCCCGCCCTAGAAGTGGGCCTGGGCGCCGATGCCGAGCGTGCGCGGCCGGGTGCGGGTGGGTTCGAAGAAGGCCCCGAAGGCCGGGTTCACGATCTTGTTCTCGTCGAACAGGTTGTTGGCATAGACATAGGCATCGATGTTGCCGAAGCTGGCACCCAGCCGCAGGTTGGCGACCGCGCGGGCTTGGGTGAAGGCGGTCTGGTTGAAGGTCCGCGAGCGGATGGTGATCCGCGCCTCGTCGATAAAGCCCATGTCGAAGTGGGCGAGCAGGCCGACGCGGTCGTTCAGCTTCGGCGTGTAATCCAGCGCGATCGACCAGGTCCAGTCGGGCACCATGTCTGCCGGGTCACCCGGTTTGCGATCCAACGTCTGGCCCCTGTAGCGCAGGTTGTTGTAGCCGAGAGTCGCCTGGAACCCGAGATCCGGGATCGGTTTTGCCTGCACCGTCAGATCGACGCCGGGGCCGCGCGCGTTGCCGGCGTTGACCACGGTCGCAATCGTCGGGTTGACCAGTTGGTTCGCCTGGATGCCCGTGTAATCATTGTAATAGACCGATGTATCGATAAACAGCGTGCCGTCGATCAGGGTCTGCTTGGCGCCGACTTCATAGGTCCACAGTGTTTCCGGCCCGAAGGTGGGCGGGATCGCCGGATCGGTCACCTGGTTGAAGCCACCCGACCGGAAGCCCTTGGCGACGCGGGCATAGACGATGCCCGAACTGCCCGTCTTGACGGACAGCGAGGCGCTGGGGTTGAACGAGCGGAAGGTGCCCTGTTCCTGCGTGACGCTGGGCGGGACGGGGAGGCCGATCAGCGTGAATGTTGTGTCGACCCTGCGCTGGTCGATGAAGTAGCGGCCGCCGACATCGAGGGTGACCTTGTCGCCGAAATCATAGGCGACATTGCCGAAGAAGGCCCAGGCCCTGGAGCTGAACTCGGCAGTGTCCTGGGTGAAGACAACCCCCAGCAGCTCGGGCGGCAGGATGTTGCTTTCGCCGTCACCAGAGGTAAATCCGGTCAAATCGTTGTCGGAGTAGCTGACGCCCACCAGATAGCGCAGCGGGCCCGAGCCGTTGGAGGTCAGCCGGAACTCTTGGCTCCATTTCCTGAAGTCGCCCTGGGCGTCGGTGACGGCGGTCTTCAGCAGCGGGGCGCCGAACAGGTTGTTGTAGAATTGCGCGCTGTCATCGACGCTCCGGCTCGACTGGTCGAGATAGCCAGTCGAGCTGAGCAGCGTGACAGGCCCGGCATCGTAGCTGACGACCAACGTTCCGAGCCAATATTCCTGGTTTGCGATCGAGGGCACGATCTGCGCCGTGGTGCGATCGGGCAAAGCGTAGCTCTTCACCCACTGCTCGGAGTTGTTGTAGAGCCCGAGCAGCTTGATCGACAGCTGGGGCGTGGGCTCGAACAGCAACGTGCCGCGGATGGTGGTGTTGTCCTGGCCGTTGCGATCATCGCCCAGCGGGCCATCGACCCAGCCGGGCAGATTTTCGCGCGCGGCCGCGATGCGGATGCCCAGCTTGTCGTCGATCAGCGGGGCATTGACCACGCCCTCGAGCCGGTAGCCATTGGCGCCGTCCCTCACCGTGCTGACTTCGCCCAGTGCCGAACCGCTGAAGCCAGTTAGGTCCGGGCTCGCAGCGATGTAGCGGATGGTGCCGCCCATCGAGCTTTCGCCATAGAGCGCAGCCTGCGGACCGCGCAGCACTTCCACTCGCTCCAGATCGAGCAGGCGGATTTCGGCCGAGCCGGCGGCGCCGAGGGTGATGACAGAGAATTCGTCGAGATAAACGCCGACGGTTGGCAGGCCCTGATATTGCGAAATGCCGCGCAGCTGGATCCGCTGTGAGCCGGGCCCGATGTCGACCAGGCGAAGGCCCGGGACCGAGGCCTGCAGGCTGTCGAGCGTGGTGACGTTGCGGTTGGCGATGTCGTTCGCTGAGAAGGCAGAGATCGCGACCGGCACGTTGATCAGTCGCTCATCGCGCTTCTGGGCGGTGACGATGATGTCGGCCACCCCCTGCGAGCTGTCGGCGCCGGTTGCAGTTTGCGCGAAGGCGGGCGTGGCGAGAAGGGCTGCGGCGGCGAGAAGGCTGGCGCGGCGAGCGAGGCGGACGTCGTACATCACGGTGTGTTCCCCTTTCTTTGCCCGGCGCGCCGCAGTTTCGCTGGTCTCGCCGAAACATATCTGTCCTATTACGATACATTGTTGTATCGTGTGCGACAAGATGGCTGACAAAGCCGGATCCGTTGGGGCAGGACATGTGGCGAAAATGTCGCTGATGGTGGGAGAGGCGGGATGGAGGGATGGTGACGGCGCCTGAGGCGGGAGCGTCGGCCCAGCTGCCGCGTGCAACGGCTGGCTGGGAGCTGGCGGCCTGGTATGGGCTTGCCGTGCTGATCCTCGTTTCGGTGGCGGGCAATGCGAACGGACAGGTGATCGCCCTGCTGACCGAGCCGATGAAGAAGGCGCTGGACCTTTCGGACATGCAGATCGGCGCGCTGCGCGGGGTTGCGACGACCGTGGTCGTCGCCATTGCCTCCTACCCGATCGCCTGGCTCGCCGACCGGATTGACCGGCGCATCGTCTATGCCGCCGGCATGCTGATCTGGGCGGCGGCCAACGTCGGCGTCGGGCTTTCCACCAGCTTCCCGATGCTGATGGGCTTTGCCATGGGCATGGCCTTCGGCGAGGCGGTGCTGGGGCCGGTTACCTTCGCGCTCATCCC
>JBKDAC010000092.1:0-1250 GCA_046316515.1 Sandaracinobacter sp.
CAATGCGACCATGCGCCGGGCCCGATCGCGCTTTCGCAGTCAATCCGTACAGTTGCGCCCTCCTTTTTGAGGCCCGCATCGTTCTGCGCGCCCGTCCTGTTCTAAAAGGAACTTGGGTATCGGCCCTCCCGGCGGGAAGGCTGCGCAGGACGATGATCCTGCATTCAATCAGCTTTCGGAGTCAGGTATGATCAACGAAGAAGTCCGCCGCAGGCTCGAGTTCATGGAAATCAGCGATCGAGACCGCGCAACGGTTGCCGAGCTGAAACCCGTATTGGACAGGGTCCTCGATAGTGCCCTCGACAAGTTTTACACTGTTGCCAAGCGCACCAGTGAAACTGCCCGATTCTTTGACGACGATGCGCATATGTCGCGCGCCAAGGGCAAACAGCACCAGCACTGGATGCGCATCGCGAATGGCCGGTTTGACGAGGAATTCTACAGCAGCGTACGCCGCATCGGTGCGGTGCATGCGAAGATCGGGCTGGACCCGCGCTGGTATATCGGGGCCTACGGTATTGTTCTCGATGGGCTGATCAAGGGCATCGCGAAGGAATTCTCGCCGTTGAAGCGGCTGATGCGCCTGTTCCGCGGGCCTTCGGCCGCCGAGGCAAGCTCCGCCATTGTGAAGGCCGCGCTGGTCGACATGGACCTGTCCATCTCCATCTATTTCGAGATCCAGGACGCCGAGCGGCAGAAGGTGATCGGCGAGCTTAACGATGCGCTGGAGCGGCTGGCACGCGGTGACCTGACGTCGACACTCGAGGGGATGCCACCGGCCTTTGTTGGCCTCGAGACGAGCTACAACGACTCGGTGGTCGCGCTTCGTAATTTGATTGGTCAGGTATCAGAGCGTGCGGGGTCTTTGCGGACTGGGTCTGAGGAGATTTCGCAGGCGGCGGATGATCTTGCGCGGCGGACGGAAGCGAATGCCGCGTCGCTGGAGGAGACCAGCGCGGCGCTGGTGCAGATCGACAGCCGGCTGAAGCAAGCGGCGCAATATTCGACGACGACGCTGACCCGTGCCGACCAGGCGATGACGACGGTGGGTGCCGGGCGTGGCAGCGCGGACTCTGCGGTTCAGGCAATGAGCCGGGTGAACGACAGCGCCAAGGGCATCGACAGCGTGATCGAGGGTCTGGACAAGATTGCGTTCCAGACCCGGGTGCTGGCGATGAACGCGGCGGTGGAAGCCGGGCGCGCGGGTGAAGCGGGCCGCGGCTTTGCGGTGGTGGCCGATCTTGTGAGCG
>JBKDAC010000093.1:0-1265 GCA_046316515.1 Sandaracinobacter sp.
ACAACACAGAGCGACCGCACAGCGCGATCGGGAATATCCCTCCGATCATGCTGGCAAACCCGGCCGGGGCCACCAGCCTCCCGGACCCGGGCCAGGCGGAAAACTCTAGACCCGAGCGGCCCAAGGTTGGGTAGCAGTGCAACCGCTGACGGACGAGCCGATGGACGTGGTGCCGATGTCGAAACCGAAAACGAGCTCCGATGTCATACTTGAACCTCCCGCTACGCAACGCTAGCATGAAACTCTAGTAGGACGAGAAGGGGCTGCTTTTCGCAAGCAAAAGGCGATTATGCACTTGGCATACCACGGGGGGGCCGCTATGAGCACCCCTGACAGGCTGGCGCTAGAAGACTTGATTATTTGCGATCTGCCCATGGTTCGTGGCGGCGAAGACGGCTTCCTTCTACAGTTAGTCCGAAGCGCATCCGGGAGGGCAGTGATTCGTGGCTATAACGAGGGGGGGTTTGCTAGCGTCGACGTCGACATCCTTGATGTTTCGGCCTGGTTCGAAGCAATCGCAAAGGGGTCCGTCCGATCCGACGATATTACCGCCGCAATCTCCGCTTTATGCAATCCTTGCTGACATTCGGAGGGCGATCGAAGCCAATCTGTATTACCCAGCACTTATAGTAGCGCTGACAATACCAGAAGTTTGCGCGGCGCTGGCTTTGCCCGTGACGAAGCAAGTCCAGAAGCCTGAATACATCGGCTTTGTTCAGAAGTATCTTACATATTTGGACATAGGTTGCGACGCCGCTGACTGCTACAAGCTGCGCTGTGGGGCGATTCATAGAGGCAACGCTTCGCAACATCAGCATTTGGGCGTAGGCTGTGTAATATTTACTATTCCTGAAACGGGCCATTCCGTCCAAGGCATAAAACTTGTTGCTGGCGGAAAGAGCGCGCGGACGTTTTCGCTAGTGCATTTTTGCGAAGCGATGATCGGAGCGGCGGAACGCTGGTATGCGGAGCATCATTCTGAGCCGAATGTTGTGGTTAATATGCCGAAGCTGTTAAGCTTGCGCCCAGAAGGAATATTCCCGTTCGTAGAGGGGCCTTTGATCGGAAGCGAATTGTAGAAAGCAGCAAATATGACCGAATGCCTATCCGAGGAAGAAACAGCCCGCCGCCGTGACGAGGTGGTCAAGCGTATGCTTGCCACCCCGCCACAACCCAAGAAGGCCAAGCCAGCAAAGCCTAAGGTCTAGGCTTCCACCGCTGATCGCGGGGCCGCTTCCCCGGCGGCTTATCAGGCCGCGACGCGG
>JBKDAC010000094.1:0-4092 GCA_046316515.1 Sandaracinobacter sp.
CCACACACAACTACACAACAACATTCTTCCGCCCGGAATCGAGATTAATTCTACAACTGCCGCGAACTGGGCCGGGTATTTCTGCGTCACCAGCGGCACGCAGCGCTTGGCGATCCCGGCCTTTTCGGCAGCGATATGACGCAATGTGGGGCCAAGGATCGCGACATGGTCCAGCGCCAGCTGGGCGATTCCGGTGGCGACGGGCTGGGGGACGACATTGGTGCTGTCGAGCCGGCCGCCCAGGCCGACCTCGAGGATGGTGGCGTCGGCAGGTGTCGCTGCGAACAGCAGAAAGGCGGCAGCGGTGATCGCCTCGAAGAAGGAGAGCGGCTGGCCCGCGTTGAAGCGCAGCACTTCGGCCAGGGCTTCGGCAAAATCCTCGTCGCTGACCAGTGTGCCGGCCACGCGGATCCGTTCGTTCACACGCACCAGGTGGGGCGAGGTGAAGACATGGACGCGGTGGCCGGCAGCTTCGAGTGCGGCGCGCAGGAAGGCGCAGGTAGAGCCCTTGCCGTTGGTGCCCGCCACATGGAACACAGGCGGCATCTTCAGATGCGGGCTCGCCATCCGCTTCAGCAGGCGGTCGATCCGGTCGAGCGAGAGGTCGACGCCGGTGATGCGCTGCTGGCCGGCAGCGATCAGCAGCCGGTCGAGGACGGGATTGTCGGACCGGGCATGGTCCACCATGGGCGGCTTCATGGGTGCAGCGTCAGGTCTTCATCAGCAGGCCGATGAGGCGGCCCAGCGTTTCGGCGAGGTCGTGGCGCTTCACCACCATGTCGACCATGCCATGTTCCAGCAGATATTCGGCGCGCTGGAAGCCTTCGGGCAGCTTTTCGCGGATCGTGCTTTCGATCACGCGTGCGCCGGCAAAGCCGATAAGCGCGTTCGGCTCGGCAATGTGGACATCGCCCAGCATGGCGTAGCTGGCCGTCACGCCGCCGGTCGTCGGGTCGGTGAGGACCACGATATAGGGAAGCCGCGCTTCCTTCAGTTCCTGGATGGCGACCGTGGTGGCCGGCATCTGCATGAGCGACAGGATGCCTTCCTGCATCCGCGCGCCGCCGGCGGCCGTCACCATCACGAAGGGGCAGCGGGCCTCGATCGCGGCACGCGCGCCCGTCACGAAGGCAGCACCCACCGCGATCCCCATAGAGCCACCCATGAAGGCGAAATCCTGCACGCCGACGACCACGGGCTGGCCCTTGATCCGGCCCTTGGCCAGCAGCAGCGCATCCTGTTCGCCGGTGGAGGTGCGAGCGGCCTTCAGCCGGTCCGGATAGCGCTTTTGGTCCTTGAACTTCAGCGGGTCATCGGGCGGGCTTGCCACCGCGATCCGCTCATAGCCCTCGTCGAGCAGCATCTCGAACCGCTCGTGGGCGCGGATGCGCTCGTGATGGCCGCATTCGGGGCAGACCGACAGGTTGGCCTCGAACTCGCGGGTGTAGAGCATGGCACCGCAGTTGCGGCACTTGGTCCACAGATTGTCGGGCGTTTCGCGGCGGCTGATGAAGCCGGTCAGGCGCTGCCGGGAACGGGTGAGCCAGCTCATGCCGCGGTCTCCAATCGTGCGCTGCGGACGGCGGCGGACAGCGTCGAAACGAACGCCTCCACCTCGCCGGGGATGTCGTTGGACTGGCGGGCGTGCGCCGCACCGATGAGGTCCACAATGGCCGAGCCCACGACGACGGCGTCGGCATGCGCCGCGATGGCCGCCGCTTGGGCCGGGGACTTCACGCCGAAGCCGACGGCGACCGGAAGCGCGGTGGCGGCCTTCAGGCGGTGGACGGCGGTGGCGATGTCGGCAGCCTCGGCGCTGTTGGCGCCGGTGATACCGGCGACTGCGACATAATAGAGGAAGCCGGATGCGCCTTCGAGCACGGCGGGAAGCCGCGCGGCATCGGTTGTGGGAGTAGCCAGACGCACGAGGTGCAGGCCGGAGCCGTTGAGCGCCGGGAGCATATCGTCCGCTTCCTCGGGTGGGAGATCGACCAGGATCACGCCGTCGAGGCCGGCCATGCGCGCGTCGGTTGCGAAGCGGTCGGGGCCATAGGCGAGGATCGGGTTCACATAGCCCATCAGGATCAGCGGCGTGTCGGCGTCGCGGCTGCGGAAATCGGTGACGATTGCGAGCAGCTTCTTCAGCGAGATGCCCGCGCCCAGTGCGCGGATGTTGCCGGCCTGGATCGCCGGGCCGTCGGCCATCGGGTCGGTGAAGGGCATGCCGACTTCGATGATGTCGGCCCCGCCGGACACAAGCGCGTGCAGGATCGGCGCGGTGAGTTCGGGGGACGGATCGCCGCCGCAGACGAAGGTGACAAGGCCGGCGCGGCCATCGAGCGCAGCAAAGCGGCGGGCCAACCTGTCTTTGGGGCGCCGGTCAGTCATGCTTCCAGCCCATGCGGCGGCGCAGGCCGAACAGCTCCACGCCGGACCTGTGGTAGGCGAAGGCAAAGAAGGGCGCGAGGATAAGCGCTTTCGCCCAATCGTTGGCGTCATACCAATCTTCGTGGCCGGCCAACCAGAACAGGCCGCGCAGCAGCAATTCGCCTGCGAGTGCGATTAGGAAAACGGCGCCGATGAACCAGCCCATGCGGCGGTTGTCGACCGTCTTCACAGCTTCACTCCCAGCGCTTGCGCCACCGTGAAGATGTCCTTGTCGCCCCGGCCGCACAGGTTCATCAGCAGGATCTGATCCCTCGTCATCTGCGGTGCGCGCTTGGCCACATAGGCGAGCGCATGCGCCGGCTCCAGCGCAGGGATGATCCCCTCTTCGCGGCACAGCATCTTGAACGCCTCCAGCGCCTCCTTGTCGGTGATGCTCTCATAGCGCACGCGCTGAATCGAATGCAGCCAGGCATGTTCCGGGCCGATGCCGGGGTAATCCAGCCCCGCAGAGATGGAGTGGGCGTCGGTGATCTGCCCGTCTTCGTCCTGCAGCAGGAAGGTCTTGTTGCCGTGAAGGACGCCCGGCTTGCCGCCGGTCAGGCTGGCGGCATGTTCGCCGCTGTCGATCCCGTGGCCGGCGGCCTCGATCCCCACCAGTTCGACGGGATCGTCGAGGAAGGGGTGGAACAGGCCGATCGCGTTGGAGCCGCCGCCGACAGCCGCGACCGCGACGTCGGGAAGTCGTCCTTCCATTTCCAGAAGCTGCGCGCGCGCCTCGGTGCCGATCACGCTCTGGAAGTCGCGCACGAGCGCAGGATAGGGGTGCGGGCCCGCTGCGGTACCGATGATGTAGAAGGTGTCGTGGACGTTGGTCACCCAGTCCCGCAGCGCCTCATTCATCGCATCCTTCAGCGTCTGCGAGCCGGAGGTGACAGGCACGATCTCGGCGCCCAGCAGCTTCATGCGGAACACATTGGGCGACTGGCGTTCGACATCGCGGGCACCCATGAAGATGGTGCAGGGCAGGCCGAACCGCGCGGCGACCGTGGCGGTCGCGACCCCATGTTGGCCTGCGCCGGTTTCCGCGATGATCCGCGTCTTGCCCATGCGTTTCGCCAGCAGGATCTGGCCGATGCAGTTGTTGATCTTGTGCGCGCCGGTGTGGTTCAGCTCGTCGCGCTTCAGGTAGATCTTGGCCCCGCCCCCAGGCCGCCCTTGGGCAGCCGCAACACTGGCCAGATGCGCAGATAGTTTCTCCGCGAAGTACATCGGGCTCGGGCGACCGACATAGTGCTTCAGCAGCCAGTCCAGCTCGGCGCGGAAGGCCGGGTCCGCCTGTGCGGCGCGATAGGCTGCTTCCAGCTCAAGGATCAGCGGCATCAGCGTTTCGGCGACATAGCGGCCGCCGAACGGGCCGAAGTGGCCGCGCGTGTCGGGGCCGCTGCGGAGCGAGGCGGGCCAGTCAGCCCTGCGTTCGATTGTCAGTTGCTCAGGCACGGCGGGCCGCTTCCACGAAAGCCGCGATCTTTGCAACAGACTTCACGCCGGGTGCGTCCTCCACGCCCGAGGCGACATCAACTATTGGCGCCCCTGTCCGGCGGATTGCCTCGGCAACGCTGTCGGGCGTCAGCCCGCCGGCGAGTGCCCAGGGGATGGCCGGGCGGCTGTCATCCAGGATGCGCCAGTCGAAGCGCAGGCCATTGC
>JBKDAC010000095.1:0-5721 GCA_046316515.1 Sandaracinobacter sp.
TCGCCGATGCCGCCGCCCGCATCCGCGCAGCCGGCCTCGTGGTCGCCGAAATCCCCTCGGTCGGCGCGTACGAAATGGATGGCGAACTCGTCCCGGCCTCCTACATGAACTGGATCGTCGCCAACGGGCAGGTCGTCGTCCCGCTCTACGGTGCCGAAAACGACCAGGCGGCGGTCTCGGCCGTCCGGCGCGCCTTCCCGCGCCACAAGGTGACGGGCTTGCGCGCCGATCACATCCTCACCGGGGGCGGCAGCTTCCACTGCATCTCCCAGCAGGTTCCGGAGTAACAAGCATGCTCAATGTCGGACTGGTGCAGATGGCCATGAGCGGCCGCCGCGATGACGACATCGCCCACGCGATGGCGCTCGTCCGCCAAGCCGCCGCAAAGGGCGCCAAGATCATCCTTCCGCCCGAGCTCTTCGAGGGCCATTATTTCTGTACGAGCCAAGACGAGAGCCTCTTCGCAACCGCTGCCCCGGTCGAAACCCACCCCGCGGTCCAGACTGCGCGCGAAGTCGCCCGTGCCGAGCGCATCTTCATCCCCACCAGCTTCTACGAGCGCGACGGCCACCATTACTACAACAGCCTCGCCTTCATCGGCGACGACGGGATGGTGCAGGGCGTCTACCGCAAGAGCCACATCCCCGACGGGCCGGGCTATATGGAGAAGTTCTATTTCCGCCCCGGCAACACCGGCTTCAAGGTGTGGCCCACGCCCCACGGCACCATCGGCGTCGGCATCTGCTGGGATCAGTGGTACCCCGAAACCGCCCGCGCGATGATGTTGATGGGCGCCGACGTGCTCTTCTTCCCGACGGCCATCGGCAACGAACCGCACGATCCCTCGCTCGACACGCGCCGGCTGTGGGTGCGCGCGATGGTTGGCCACGCGGTGAGCAACGTCGTCCCCGTGGTCGCCGCCAACCGGGTGGGCGTGGAACCCACCGCTGATGGCGCAGGCGCCCACTTCTACGGCAACAGCTTCATCTGCAACCAGCGCGGCGACATGGTGGCCGAGATGGACACGACGAGCGAAGGCGTGCTGACCGCCGAGTTCGACCTCGCCGAAATCGCCCGCCACCGCGCCGCCTTCGGCTTCTTCCGCGACCGGCGTCCGAACCTTTATGGGCGGCTGGTGGAGGACATCTAGGCCGAACCGAGCCTATCGGGCTCGCAAGCGCGACCGCGTGCCGCCGCTTGTGCGGCGCCCCCGCGGAGGGCTACGCCCGTGAGCGCACAGCCGTCTCCACGGCTTCGCGGAACATCTGAGCCGTCAGCCGCCCCGTGTTCTGGTTGTAGCGGCTGCAATGATAGCTATCGACCAGCGTGTAGCCCGTGTGCAGCCGGTGCACCGCCGCATGGCCGAACGGGTGCTTCGGCAGCTTGCCGCCCAGCGCCTTCACGGCCGACTGGTGGGCGATCTGCCCCAGCGCCAGCACCACCTTCAGGTTCGGCATCGCCTTCAGCTGGTCTGCCAGGAAGGGCCTGCACTGGTGGATCTCGGCCGGCTCCGGTTTGTTCTGTGGCGGCAGGCAGCGCACCGCGTTCACGATCAGCGCGCCCTCCAGCACGAGCCCGTCGTCCGGCGTTTCGCCATACGCGCCTTTCGCCAGCCCCAGTTCCAGAAGCGTCGCGTAGAGCAGGTGGCCCGCGAAATCCCCGGTGAAGGGCCGCCCCGTCCGGTTCGCGCCCTTTTCCCCTGGCGCCAGCCCCACGATCGCCAGCCAGCCGTTCGGGTCGCCAAAGCTGGGCACAGGCGCGTTGAACCAGCAGGGCTCGCGCACCCGCAACATGTCGCGATGCGCGGCTAGCCGCGGGCAGAGCTGGCAATTAGGGTCGGGCTGCATGGGCAAAGTCACTAGCCATCGTTCGCCGCAACCGCCAGCTGGGCCGACACCCGTTCTGGTCGCGCTCGGCAGCAACCGCTGCCACGGCCGTCACGGTCGGCCGCCCGCCGTTCTTCGCGCCGCGGTGAAGGCCCTCGAAAAGGGCGGCCTAAAGGTCCAGCAGGTCTCCCCCATCCTCGAAACCGCGCCACTCGGCCCATCCAATCGGCGCTATGCCAACGGCGCGCTGCTGGCCCGCTGGTCGGGCAGCCCCCGCGCCCTGCTCGCCCTCCTCAAGCGCACCGAGGCCGATTTCGGCCGCCGGCGCAGCCGGCGCTGGGCGGCACGCGTGCTCGATTGCGACCTTATCGCCTTCGGGCAGGCGATCATGCGCGAACCAGGCCTCACCGTGCCCCACCCCGTGCTCCACCAGCGCCTGTTCGTGCTCCGGCCCCTGCTCGGCGTCTGGCCAGAGTGGCGGCACCCGCACCTCAACCTCACCGTGCGCCACATGGCAGCCCGCCTCCGTCGCCCGCACCCGGTTGATTGAAACCCGGCAACCGCCTAGAGGGCCCCCTTCCGCACAGGCTGGACGCGGGCTCGTAGCTCAGTTGGTAGAGCAACGGACTTTTAATCTGTAGGTCTCGGGTTCGAGCCCCGACGAGCCCACCAGCTGGTGTTTTTTTCTACTCACGGGCTGAGCCCTCCGCAGGGGGCGCGGCACTCGCCGCGGCGCCCGGTCGGGCTTGCGGAACCTTCGGTTCCGATTGGTGCATCTCCGCACATTTGCGGGCCTGTGCCCCGCTGCTATGGGCAGCGCATGTCGAAACCCGACGCGCTGATCATTGGTGGCGGCCACAATGGCCTCGTCTGCGCTTGGTATCTGGCGCGCGCCGGGTGGAAGGTCGTCATTGCCGAGCGTCGGTCGATAGTGGGCGGGGCAGCCGTCACCGAGGAGTTCCATCCCGGTTTCCGCAATTCCACCGCCAGTTACACCGTCAGCCTGCTGCAGCCGAAGATTATCGCCGACATGGGGCTGAAGGGCCACGGCCTGCGCTTCGTCCAGCGCCCGCTCTCCAATTTCCTGCCTCTGGACGACCGGCGCCACCTCAAGATGGGCGGCGGGCTCGCAGCGACCCAGGCCGAGGCCGCGAGATACTCGACGCGCGATGCCGAGACGCTGCCCGCCTATTACGACGCGCTGGAGCGGGTCGCGGACGTGCTGCGGGCGCTGGCGCTGCAGACACCCCCCAACGCCGGCGGGGGCCTTCGCAGCCTGCTGGCCGCCGCCACCCAGGGCTGGGCGCTCAGAAACCTGTCGCTCGAAGCGCAGCGCGACGTGGTGGAGCTGTTCACCAAGAGCGCGCGCGATTTTCTCGACGGCTGGTTCGAAAGCGACGAGCTGAAGGCTGCCTTCGGCTTCGACGCGGTGGTCGGCAACTATGCCAGCCCCGACACGCCCGGCAGCGCCTATGTCCTTCTCCACCATGTCTTCGGCGAGGTAGACGGGGTGAAGGGGGCCTGGGGACATGCGGTGGGCGGCATGGGGGCGATCACGGACGCCATGCGCAAGGCCTGCTTGGGCGCCGGCGTCACGATCCTCACCGACGCGCCTGTCGCGCGCATACTCGTCGATGGCGGCCGCGCCGTAGGTGCAGCGCTGGAGGACGGGCGCGAACTGTTCGCCCGCCACATCGTCGCCAATGTCGGGCCGAAGCTGCTCTACGGGCGCCTGGTCAACGAGACCGACCTGCCGGCCGATTTCGCGCGGCGGATGAAGGGCTATCGGGTGGGCTCCGGCACCTTCCGCATGAATGTGGCACTCAGCGAATTGCCGCGCTTCACCTGCCTCCCCGAACCGGGCCCGCACCTCGCCAGCGGCATCGTGATCGCACCCTCGCTCGACTATATGGACCGCGCCTTCACTGACGCCCGGGCCCATGGCTGGTCGCGGCAGCCGATCGTGGAGATTCTGATCCCCTCCACCCTTGACGACAGCCTGGCACCCCCCGGCGCCCATGTGGCCAGCCTGTTCTGCCAGCAGTTCGCGCCCGAACTTTCCGACGGGCGACGCTGGGCCGACGCACGGGATGAGGCCGCCGATCTGGTCATCGACACTGTGGACGCGCTCGCCCCCGGGTTCCGCACATCCGTTCTGGGCCGGCTGGCGCTCAGCCCGGCCGACCTTCAGGAGCGCTTCGGGCTGATGGGGGGCGACATCTTTCATGGCGCCATGGGGTTGGACCAGCTCTGGTCCGCGCGCCCTGTTCTGGGCCATGCGGCCTATGCCGGGCCCATCCGGAATCTGTGGATGTGCGGGTCTGGAACCCACCCGGGCGGAGGGGTGACGGGCGGACCGGGCCACAATGCCGCGCGGGAGCTGCTGCGGAACGGGTGACTTGTGATGTTCGTGATGCAAAGCCGGTCTTGCGTCGGCGCGTCCAGTCGCTAGCCTTCGCGCAAAAGAGGCTGGGGAGAGATTGGGTGGAGACGAGGATCCTGTTGACCGTGATGGGCGCGGACCGGCCCGGCCTGACAGAGGCGCTGGCAGCGGCTGTCCTCGACGCCGGAGGGAACTGGTTGGAAAGCTATCTGTCTCGACTCGGCGGGAAATTTGTCGGGTCCGCGCTGGTCGACCTTTCGCCCCACGGTGTCGACCGGCTCCGCGCAAACCTGCAGCAGTCGGTTGCCTCGGAACTTCGGGTGGAGATCGTTCCGGCTGACGAGGACATCGATCCCGGCGAGCTAGTCGAGCTGACACTGACCGGGCAGGACCGCCCTGGAATTGTTCACGAAATCAGCGGAGTCTTGGCGCGCCTGGGGGCCAATATCGTGGAGCTGGAGACCAGGACGGACCCCAGTGCCTGGTCGGGCTCCGAGATGTTCCGGGCCCGGACCCGGCTGACCCTTCCGCAGGGCCTCAGCCATGACGCCCTCCAGCTGGCGCTGGAGGCCCTTTCGGGTGATCTGATGGTGGATTTCGAGCCCGTCTAACGCTCCGCGCTGCCAGCCTCGAAGAACACATCGGCCATCTGGTGCTGGCCGGAATAATCAACGACATGAAGGGCTTCGACGCCCCGCCAATGTTTGCGGCGGGCGATGGAAACCGGTTCGCCGGGGCGCGGGAGTGCGGTCCATCGCCCCTCGTAGACCAGGCTTGTCGAACCGTTCCGCTGTAACTCAATTATCTGGACGGCAATCAGGGGGTCTCGGCGCATCGGTCCTCTCGTGCTGCGCCCTTTTGGTCCGGCGCATTTGCATGAGCCTAACCTGCCCGGGCCGCGCCGACACCACGGGAAAAATACGGAACCGGCAGCGGGCGCACCCCAGGCGGCGACCTGGAATCGGTTGGCATTGCTTGCTAGCGTTCCGATCTCGGCGGAGCCTTGGCGGACCGAGATCGCCACGGAGGCGATCTCTCCGATTAGGCGGCAGAGCTCTGTCATGGCGGCATTGAGGTCGAGCTTGAGGCGCGCGAAGCCTCTGGTGAGGTCTGCGCTGACCCGGGCTGTCACATTGCCTTCGGCGAGCTGGGCAAGGGCAGAGCCGATGCTGGTGCAGATGAGGTCGGTCTGTTCCTTGCGGACCCGTTCGGCGGTTTCGCGGGCATCGAGGAGCTGCCTGCGGAACAGGTCCACTACGCGGCCAAGCTGGCCGATCTCGGCTGCGCGGGCGGGCTCTGCAAGCGCGACGGTCAAATTGCCGACCATAGTGGCGGACACGGTAATGTTCAGCTGTTCCACAGGTCGGACCACGAACCTTCGGGCGGCGGCCCACCAGGATGGCAAACACGATAGAGATGAGCATTCTGCCCACTGCGATAGTACGGGCGGTGGCCTGTTAGCTGGCGGCTTCGGCAGCAATGGTCGAGACATTTGCCTCGATAGCCTGGGAA
>JBKDAC010000096.1:0-2322 GCA_046316515.1 Sandaracinobacter sp.
GCTTCACCGTCTGACCTGGGGCAAATTGCGTGTTTGCCTGCTGCGGGCTGCGCCCTAGCTGTCCGCGATGACCTTCCCGGCAACCCGCACCGACGCACTGGCCCGGCTGACGGCGTTCCTGCCGCGTGCGGGGCGCGCCTATGCCGCGCGCCGCAATTTCGATGAGGGCCCGGGCCAGCGCAGCGCGGTATCCGAGCTTTCGCCCGCCATTCGCCGCCGCCTGCTGACCGAGGAGGAAGTCGCCCGCGCCGCGGTCGCGGCACATGGCTTCGAGGCGGCCGAGAAGTTCGTGATGGAAGTCTGCTGGCGCAGCTATTGGCGGGGGTGGCTGGAGGCGCGGCCGCTGGTCTGGCAGCAATATTTGGCCGACGTCGCGCGCCTGGAGGGGGAGCTGGGGCGTAACGCGGGCCTGGCGGCGGGATTCGGCGAGGCCGTGTCGGGTTGGACCGGGATCGACTGTTTTGATTTCTGGGCGCGGGAGTTGCAGGAGACCGGCTATCTGCACAACCATGCGCGGATGAGCTTCGCCAGCATCTGGATCTTCACCCTGCGCCTGCCCTGGCAGCTTGGGGCCGACTTCTTCTTCCGCCATCTTCTGGATGCCTGCCCGGCCTCGAACACGCTGGGCTGGCGTTGGGTGGCGGGGTTGCAGACCCAGGGCAAGACCTATCTGGCAAGCGCCGATACCATCCGCAGGACCTCGGGTGGACGCTTCACCGTGGACGCGCCGCTGGCAACATGCGCTGATCCGCCACCGGCCGAGGGGCCTGTCCATCCGGCCGCCCTGCCGCAGGTGCCGATGGCCGACCCAGATGCGCCCGCCGGCCTGTTCCTGCACACCGAGGACCTGTGTGCCGAGACGTTCGACTGGCCCGCACCGGTTCGGGCGGTGGCCGGCCCGACAGCGATCGACGGAGATCCTGCCGACGGCAAGCGCGCCTATGCCAATGACAGCCTCGCCGATGGGCTGCGACGGGCCGGTGGGCACTTCGGCGTGGACAGCGCCAGATTGCCGGTGGACGACCTGCCGCGCGCCATCGTGGACTGGGCGCGGGCGGGGGGCTTTGCCCAGCTGCTGACGGCCTATTCGCCCGTGGGGCCCGTTGCCGACCGCATAGCCTTGATGCAGCAGGCCTGTGCGGCCGCCGGCATCCGGCTGGTTCCCGTCCGCCGCAGCTGGGATAGCCGCGCCTGGCCGCATGCGACACGGGGATTCTTCCAGTTCAAGGGGCATATCCCGGAGCTTGTGGCATGAGCCCCTTCCGCCTGATGGGCGCCCTGGATGGCACGGTGCCCCTGATCCTGTCCTCTCCGCACAGCGGCACATATCTGCCGCCGGGCTTCCTGGCCGCCAGCCGCCTTGCCGAGCTGCAGCTGCGGCGCATGGAGGACGCCCATGTCGGAGAGCTGCTGGCCGACTGCACCGCCCATGGCGTCCCCGTGCTCGAGGCGACGCACAGTCGCGCGGTCATCGATCTCAATCGGGCCGAGGACGAGCTGGACCCGGGCATGTTCGCTGGCAAGGTCGTCGCCACCCCGCGGCTGACCGAGCGCGTGCGACGCGGCTATGGCCTGTTTCCGCGCATCGCGGCGCCGAACCAGCCGATCCACGCAGGCCGCCTTCCCATCAGCCTTGCCGAAGAATGGCTGGGCGGGTTGCACCGGCCCTGGCACATGGCGCTTGCCGACGGGCTGGCGGCGGCGCGCCGCTGCCATGGTTTTGCCGTCCTGCTCGACATCCACTCCATGCCCCCGCTGGATGGGGCGGCGCCGCCGCAGCTGGTGCTGGGGGACCTGCATGGCCGAAGTGCCGCGCCGGTGCTGGTCGACTGGCTGGAGGCGGCGTTTCGTGCCGAGGGGCTGAAGGTGGCCCGCAACAATCCCTATGCCGGCGGGCACACGACGGAATGGCATGGCCGGCCGGCCGAGGGCCTGCATTGCGTGCAGCTGGAGTTCGACCGGTCGCTGTACATGGAGATGGGCTCGCTGGTGCCGCACGCCGGTTTCGGGCGTCTCGCGGGGTCGATTGCCCGAGTCGTGGGCGCGCTGCGGGCCGCGCTGCCGCTGGCCGGACTGGGCGCCCCGCTTCCGCTTGCCGCCGAATAACAAGGGCGCGCCGTCGCCTTGCGTCAGGCCCTCTCTGAAGGGCGAAAGAGGCGAATGGGCTGTCGCAGGGGCGCTCGGCAATCATGTGACAGTGGTTAACAGCAATCAGACTTAAGGTGCGTTAGAGCGTTTTCCGATCAGTTTGCATCATATCCGCAGGAGCTGAAGTAGTTGGCGCATTCGGTGGGCTGGAAGATGTCGACGAGCTTGCCGATG
>JBKDAC010000097.1:0-1667 GCA_046316515.1 Sandaracinobacter sp.
GAGCCGGTGAAGCCCATGACGCTGGTGGCCGGACGGCCGCTGCTGCTGCATGTGCTGGACACACTGGCAACAGCCGGCGCGCGGTCGGCGACCGTGGTGACGGGGCATGCCGCAGAGGCCGTGGCCGGCACACTGGCCGCGGCGCCAATCCCCGCGCAGGCCGTGTTCAACGGGCGTTGGGCCGAGACGCCGAACGGCGTGTCGCTGCTGGCGGCGCGTGCGGCTGTTCAGGATGGCACATTCCTGTGCATGGCGGATCATCTGCTGGCGCCGCAGCTGGCCGCGCGGCTGGTGGCGGGTGCCGGGGACATTCCGCTGGCGCTGGCCGTGGATCGGCGGCTGGGCCATCCCTGGGTGGACGAGGCCGATGTGACGCGGGTGCGGACAGACGGGGATGCCATTCGGGCGATCGGCAAGGGTATCGGTGTCTATGATGCCTATGACACGGGGTTGTTCCTGATCGGGCCCGAACTGGTGGCGGTGCTGGACGGATTGGCCCAGCCCTCGCTGTCGGACGGGGTTGCGGCCCTGGCGCGGCGCGGCATGGCCCGGGCGGTGGATGTGGGCGATGCGCCCTGGCTGGATGTGGATGATGCGCGCGCGCTGATACTGGCGCGGACGCAATGGAGGGCTGGATGAGACATGTTTGGCTGTGGCTGGCCCTGCTGCTTGCTGTGCCGGCGGCGGCGGCGCCACTGGCAGCGCCTGGGGATGCGCGGCTGCGGACCGACGTGGAGCTGCTGCGGGCGCATGGCTATATTCTGGGGCCGGTGGACGCCTGGCCCTTGCCATGGGCGCAGATCAACCGTGGGATCGAGCGGGCCCGTGCCGATGGGGCACTGCCGCCGCATCTGATGGCCGCGGTGTCGCGGGTGGCGGCGCTGTCGGACCATTATGCGAAGCGGACGACCTATGTCGTGCGGGCGTCTGTCACCAACGATGCCGCGCTGGTGCGAACCTTTGACCGGGTGGCGCGCAACCCCGGGGACGTGAGCGTGTCGGCCGCGCACGAGTTGGGCGCGCTGCATGTGCAGTGGGGCGGGACCTGGCAGAGCGACGGGACCGACCGGCAGGAGGCGACGCAGGAAATGAACGGCTTCAGCCCGGATCCGAGCCAGGTGGTGCTGACTGTGGGGGGGAACTGGGCCGTCTATGGCGGCTGGATGGACACCTGGTGGGGGGCAGGTCAGGACGGGGCAATGCTGTTTTCGACCAGCGCGCGGCCGATGCCGCGCATCGGTTTCCGGCGGCTGGAGCCGTTCAGCATCGACTTTCCGCTGCTGCGCTGGATGGGGCCGACGACGTTCGATGTGTTTGTGGCAATCGCCGACGAGCAGCGGGATTTCGACAATCCGGCGATGCTGGGGATGCGGCTGGCGTTTCAGCCGACGCCCTATTTCGAGATCGGGCTGGTGCGTGGGCTGCAGCTGTGCGGATCGGGGCGGCCCTGCGACTTGCGGACGATTGCCCAGGCTTTGATCGGGGTGGGGGACGCCGACAATACGGGCACGCTGAACGAGCCGGGCAACCAACTGGCCGGGTTCGACATGAGCTATCGCCGGCCGATCGGGAAGACGGGGCAGGTGCTGAAGCTGCACTTTTCGACCACGGCCGAGGATGCCGACAATGTGCTGGTCGAGCAGTTTGCGCGGCAGATCGGGGTGGGG
>JBKDAC010000098.1:0-7478 GCA_046316515.1 Sandaracinobacter sp.
CGCCCGCGGCGTCAAGCTGATCGGCGCCACCGCCCACTACGTCACGGCCGACCTCGATGAAGGCCCGATCATCGAACAAGACATCCGCCGCGTGACCCATTCAGCGACCGCCGACGACATGGTGGAGGTAGGCCGCGAAACCGAAGCCAGCGTGTTGTCCCGCGCCATCCGATGGCACACTGAACACCGCGTGTTCCTCAACGGACACCGAACAATCGTGTTCACCTGAGGGCCGGGGTTCCGGCCTCAGCGCGCGAACAGCTGGCCCAGGTTCTCGAAGGCCTTCATCTCGATCGCATTGCCGCTGGGGTCGCGAAAGAACATCGTGGCCTGCTCGCCGGGCTCGCCCTTGAAGCGGATGTGTGGCGCGATGTCGAACGCCACCCCCGCCGCCGTCAGCCGGTCTGCCAACGTCTGCCAGTCGTCCATCGCCAGCACGATCCCGAAATGCGGCACCGGCACGTCATGCCCGTCCACCGGGTTGCCCTTGGCGTCGGCTGATCGGCCCTCCACCAGATGGGCCACGATCTGGTGGCCGAAGAAGTCGAAATCCACCCAGTCCGCGGCGCTCCGCCCCTCGGGGCAGCCCATGGTTTCGCCCCAGAAGGCGCGGGCAGCGGCAATGTCGTGGACGGGAAAGGCAAGGTGAAACGGGCGCAGGGGCATGAAGGTTCTCCTGCCGCCCTCGCAAGCCCCGCAGGAGGCCGGCTGTCAAGCTGCGCCGGCCTCCCGAAGCAGCCCGCTCAAGCCTGCAGCGTCTCCCAGTTCAAGCCCGGGCGATAGCGCGCGGCGACCTGGCCCTCTTCCAGCGCGAACAGGTGCAGCCAGCCCCTGTCGAACAGGGTGCGGACGCCCGGGTGCTTTTCCAGCACCGCACTCAGCGCGTCGCGCGGCGCTTCCACCATCACCGACAGGCGCAGCGGCTCGTGCACCAGCTTTTCTCCGTCGTGCACGGTCTGCCAGGGAAGCCCGGCGCGCATCATGCCGCCATTGCCTTCCACCACGCCGATGCCGCCCACCACATTGTGCAGCAGCTTGTTGCCGCCGCCGAATTGCTCGGGTGCGACGGCCGAGCCATAATATTGCAGGCTGATCCAGCTGGCGACGACGACCGGTGCGGTCAGGATCAGTTCCAGCGTGCCGAAGCCTTCATCCGCCATCCAGTCATAGTTGTGCAGGAAGGCCCGGCCGGCAAGGTCGGCGCGGGACGTGACGGTGCGGGGCGCGGCAATGAAGGCCGCGCAGCCGGCAAGCCCCCATTCGGGCCGGATCTCTGCCCAGTTGGCGGCGCGCGCCGTGATGGTGGCGGCCGTCGCGCCCGGAAGCCGGGCTGCGCGCTCCATCCGGGCAACGGCACCAGCCCGCGCGAACAGCGTGCGCGCGGCGGCGATCGCACCGGCATGAGCGTCGGCGGGCATGTCCTCGTAGAGGTGGATCGCATCGGCTGTCGTGTCGTGCAGCCCGGCCAGGAAGAAGGTGTCGTCGGGCACGTGCACACCATGGGCTGCAAGGCCCGCGCGGGCTTCGGGATCGTTCAGCAGCAGCGCCAGCAGGCGCGCCGACACTTCGCCGTCATGGCCGCCGCAGGCGCCGCACTGATAGGCGCTGCGGTGCGGGTTGTTGGTCATGTCGGCACCATGGCCCAGCAGTACCACCAGCGGTGCGTGGCGGGTCGTCAGGCTCATCGCCTTCAGCACGGCGGCGGCGGTTGCGGCCTTGGTCTCGGCCGTCAGCCCCTCGAAGGCGGGCGCGGGCGCAGACCCGTGGGTGCCCCCCACCAGGCCCAGGCTGTCCTTCACCAGCTTCCAGGCATAGCCCGGGCCGGCGGCCTCGACGAAGGCGAAGGAGGATACGGCGGCCTGCCGGAACCGGCTCCAGGCCCTGACCGTGCGGGCGCGGATTCGCGAGGCCTGCTCCGTTTCGGGTGCCGTATGGGAATTGGCCGTGATGCCGGTGTTCAGCAGCACCGGCAGATGCGCGTCCACCTCGTTGGTGCCATGGGCGCGGTGTGCGATCGGTAGGCCGAAGAAGCCGGCAAAGCCGATGGTCTCGATCCTCGGATCCAGCGATTCCAGCGCGCGGCGGAACACTTCTGAGCGGACGTCGATGCAGAAGGCCGCCTGCAGGCTGGGGCGGCCGTGGGCGGCGGATGTCTGGCCCGGGACGCAGATGGCGGCGATCAGCCGGCGCTGGTGGGCGCGCTCGGCAGCTTCCTGCAGGATGGCGTCCACCAGCTGCCCCTCGCTTGGTTGCAGCGGGGCGGCAAAGGCCGCCACCGTCTCGGCCCAGCTGACCGCAATGCCTGGCTCATGGGCCAGCAGGGCTTCCTCAAACAGCAGGCGGATCGCCAGCAGGTCGGTGATGCTGGCGTCGCTGCCGCCCTTCAGTTCGGCCTGCCACAGCAGCCAGCGGGCATGCTGGGCCCAGCCGCCCATGTCTGTCAGCAGGCGGTGGAACACGCCCTCGGCCGCGCCGGCATGCACGCCCAGCCGGTCGGCGGCGCGGACAATGGCGCGCTCGGGCGTGTCGGGGGCTGTGGCGACATGGCTGCAGAAGCCGGTCAGCCCGGCGATCTCGGGCGTCAGGTCGTGCGCAGCCCAGTCGCGCCAGGCGGCAAAGGCCGACCGGCCGGGCGCGGGCGACCACAGTGCCTGGCCCCGGTCGAACTGGCCGGCGGCCCACAGGCCGATGCAGCGCGACAGCACTGCGGGCCAGTCCGTGCCCGTCGCCGCAGCGGCCAGTTCGGCAATGGTTGGAAGGGCGGTGGGGGCGGGCTCTTCCCGGCCAAGCGCGGCCTTCAGCTGGGCCAGGTTCGCCGGGCGGCCGGGCGCGCTGCTGGCGGCCAGTGCCTGTTCGAGGTCGGTATCGGTGATGCGCCCGGCGCGCACCTCGTCGGCGATGACGCTGCGCGGGCGGGTCAACCGGGCACCCGCCACGCGGCCCAGCCGGGTTGCGGCGGTGGCGAGATCATCGTCGGCCTGGCCCAGGAAGGGGTTGACGGCAACCGTCGCCGACAGCGGGAACACCGGGGGGATGGCGCGGGCGGCAGCCTCTGCAGCTGCCAGAAGGGCGGGGGCTTCGGCCGAAGGGATTTCGATCTGGGTCAGGTAAATGGGGAGTCTCCTGCCGGAAGGGGGGGCAGCGGGGCTGCGATCAGGACTGCGACTGCCGGCGGAAGCCGCCGATCACCCGATCGAGCATGGCGTTCAGGTACAGCCCGTTGGCAAGGTGGACGCGCAGGCCGGCGGCCGCCGGGTGGTGCGCCCACAGCGGGAACAGGGCCTGCGCCACGGCCACCATCCCGAACGACAGGATGGCCAGCACGATCAGCGCCCATTCCAGCGCACCGGCCTCGGGCGGGGCGGGAAGGTCCGCGCCCCACAGGAGGCCGGCCAACAGATGGAAGCCGAAATAGGCGAGCGCGGCGCCCAGTGCGGCGACAGCGGTGCGCATCGTCAGCGCGCGGGGTGCTGCATCGGCCAGCCCCTGCGCCACCAGATAGGCGACCCCGAAGATCAGGATGGCGCCCAGTGCCAGCGCCTGCGGGGACTTGGGGCCCGCCACCAGGCCGAACAGTGCCGCCACGCCGGCATAGAGGAGGATGGCCACCAGGAAAGCCCGGCCGACCGCGGCGAAACCGGGGATGGCGACCGGCCCCGGCCGCTTGACGGCGGCAACCGCCTGCACCGCCCCGCCCGAACCCAGGAAGGCATGTGCCTTGTACATGGAGTGGGCCACGATATGCAGCAGCGCCAGCGGCCAGAGGCCAAGGCCGCATTGCAGCAGCATGAAACCCATCTGCGCGACGGTGGACCAGGCGAGCGCCGTCTTCACCGCACTCTGCGTCAGCATCACGACCGCGCCGAACAGCGCCGTGAACCCGCCCAGCAGCACCAGCGCGGCCATGGCGCCTTCGCTCGCCTGCACCAGGCCCGCCATGCGGATCAGCAGGAAGCCGCCAGCGTTGATGATGCCGGCATGCAGCAGGGCCGACACCGGGGTCGGCGCCTCCATCACCTCGGTCAGCCAGCCGTGCAGCGGGAAAGCGGCGGTCTTCAGCGCAGCTGCGGCCGCGATCAGGGCGACCGCGATGCCGGCCGTGACGGGAAGGCCGGCCGCCGCAGCGTCGGTGATAGCGGCAAGATCGGCGGTGCCGAAGGCCAGCCACAGCAGCGCGGCGGCGACCAGCAGAAGCGCATCGCCAGCGCCCCAGACGAGCCGGAACTTAGCGGCAGCCCGCTGCGCCTCGGGCCTGTCGGGATAGTGCAGCAGCAGCTGGCGGAGCCCGGCGCCCACCGCAAGGAACGCGCCCACCAGCACGGCAAGGCTGCCCGCCTGCACCAGCAGCAGCACCATGGCGAGCGTCGCCAGCAGCAGTGCGTGGAACCGGCCCTCGCGCGCCTCTCCGTCGATGTAGGTGCGCGCATAGCGCACCACAACCCAGCCGATGAAGCCCACCAGCAGCGCCATGGTCGCGCTGACCACATCCTGGCGCAGCGTCAGCATCAGCGGCCCGCTGCCCAGCGCCGCCGTCCGCGCGTCACCCAGCCCGATCTGCACCGCGCCCAGCAGCCCGAACAGCAGGGCGAGCACGGCGGCTGCCTCTGCCAGCAGGGGAATGCCGGCGGGGCGACGGCCCGGCCTGAGGGCGGCAATCGCTGCCGCCAGCAGCAGGGGCAGGGGGCTGAGGAATCCGAGCGGGGGCAGCATGTCCATGGGCAATTCTCCTGCCGAAGCCTCAAGAGTATGCTGGGGCTGCTAAGGCCTGTGGGGTCGCAAAGAAATTACATATTATCGACGCAATCGTTCGATATAATGAAATGATGGCGCAACTGAACCTCCACCACCTCCGGCTGTTCCGGGCTGTCGCGATCGACGGCACGCTGACGGGCGCCGCGCGGCGGCTGAACCTGTCACAATCGGCGCTCTCCACCCAGATCAAGGTGCTCGAGGCGAGCCTGGGGCACGACCTGTTCGAGCGCGTGGGCCGCGGCCTGGTGCTGACCGAGGCCGGGCGGATCGCGCTGGATCATGCCGAGGCCATCTTCCAGACCGCCGACGAACTGTCGGCGACCCTGGCAGAGACCGGCCTCGGCAGGCGCGCGCTTCGGGTGGGCGCGCTCGCCACGCTGTCGCGCAACTTCCAGATGCAGTTCCTTCGCCCGCTGATCGGCCGGGCGGACGTGGAGGTGGTGCTGCGATCGGGATCCCAGGAAGAGCTGCTGCGCGGGCTCGATGGCCTCGCCTTCGACGTAGTGCTGACCAATCATGCGCCTGCGCGCGACGCGGCAAGCACCTGGCTGGTGCACCGCATCGACGAGCAGCCCGTCAGCCTGATCGGCAAGACCTGGCGGCTCGGGCGCAAGCGCCTCTCCCTCGCAGAGCTGCTCGCCACCCAGCCGCTGGTGCTGCCGGCGCCCGGCACCGCGCTGCGCCTGTCGTTCGATGCGCTGGTCGATCGGCTCGGCTGTCGCCCGTCCATCGCAGCCGAAGTCGACGACATGGCCATGCTGCGGCTGTTGGCGCGCGAGGATGCGGGCCTTGCCGTGATCCCACGGATCGTGGTGCAGGACGAACTTGCGACCGGCCTTCTGGTGGAGGCCGCGCGCCTTCCCGACTTGTCGGAGACATTCCTTGCCGTCACGCGGGAGCGGCGCTTTCCCAACCCGCTGCTGAAGGATCTTCTGGGCGGCTGATCTGCCCCGGCTGCTTAGCGCTAGGTCACGCGGAAGCGGCAGGCGTCTGCGCTGGCCGCCTCACAGCCCGTTTCCACCACCCGCGCGCGCGGCCCCAGGATGGCGCGATAGAGGCCTTCGAAGCTGGCCGCGAAATAGTGGCAGCTCGGCTGTTCGGCGACAAAGCCGCGGCAGGCCGGATTGTCTGCGATCAGCAGTATCAGCCCCCCTGCATCGCGTCGATGAACTGGATGTCCGGGAACCCCGCGGCCTTCAGCGCGCCCGACAGATAGGCCGCCCAGGCCGGCGGCCAGCTGCCCGCAATCTCCGCCCCGCCGGAATGATAATTGGGTGGATGAACAGAATCCGCATGACCGGCCTCCCAGACTGTCAGCCCATTTGGAAAGCCGGGGGAGGTGTGCGTCCTTGATGCCGATCAATGCCGACAGCAGCGTTCTCAACGCGCTGTTACGGTCGTCGCTGTCGGCTTTGCCGCCGTCTCGTCGATCCAGCGCCGCACTTCGGAATCCAGCACCGTCAACGGCACGGCCCCCAGCCCCAGGATCACGTCGTGGAATGCGCGCTGGTCGAACTTCGGCCCCAGCTTGGTTTCCGCTTCGATGCGCAGCTTGCGGATGGTCAGCTCACCCAGCTTGTAGGCCAGCGCCTGCCCCGGCCAGCTGATGTAGCGGTCGACCTCGTTGACGATCTCCAGCTCCGACAGCGCCACATGGGCGCGGAAATAATCCAGCGCCTTTTCGCGCGACCAGCCAAATTCGTGCATGCCGGTGTCGATCACCAGCCGCACCGCGCGCCACATTTCATAGGTCTGCCGGCCGAACTCCTCATAGGGGGTCTCGTAGATCCCCATCTGTTGCCCCAGCCATTCGGAATAAAGGCCCCAGCCCTCGCCATAGCCCGAGAAATAGAGCTCCTTGCGGAAATCGGGCCGCTCGGGCGCCTCCAGCGCAAGTGCGGCCTGGAAACTGTGGCCGGGTGTGCATTCGTGCAGCGCCAGCGCGGGCAGCGCATAGAGAGGCCGACTTTCCAGCCGGTAGGTGTTGAACAGGCAATTCTCCAGCCCGCCGCGCCCGCTGGTGTAGATGGGCGCGATCTCGGGCGGCACGGGAATGATGCCGTGGCGGAAGCGGGGCAGGGTGCCCACCGTCTCGTTCATCCGGCCATTGGCCTTCATCACCACCCAGGCGGCCTTCCCCAGCAGCTGCTCGGGCGTCTTCGCATAGAATTGCGGGTCGGTGCGCAGGAACAGCATGAACTCGGCGAGACTGCCCTTGAAGCCCGTGCTTCGCATGGTGGCTTCCATGTCGGCCTTGATGCGCGCCACCTCCTTCAGCCCAATCTGGTGGATTTCCGCCGGGATCAGTTCGGTGGTGGTGAAATCGCGCACCATCGCCCGATAGAATTCGCGGCCCTGCGGCAGATCGGATGCGCCGATGGAAGCCCGCGCCTTCGGCCAATATTCCTTGCGCAGCATTGTCAGCAGCCGGCCATAGGCAGGCGCCGCCACGTCGCGGATCACGGCGGCGCCTTCCGCCTTCAGCCGGGCCTGTTCATCGGCCGGGATGGTGCCGGGCATGGCGGCAAAGGGGCCCCACAGCGGGTTGGTGTCGCCCGGCGCCAAGAAGGGCTCAACTGTCGCGTCGCGGCCCGTCAGCGTGACCTTCGGGTTGCTGAAGCCCCGCGCAAGCCCGGCGCGCATGTTGGCGATATTCTCGTCGAAATAACGCGGGATGTCGCGCATCCGTCCAATATAGCGGCGATACTCCTCGGCCGTCTGGAAGC
>JBKDAC010000099.1:0-514 GCA_046316515.1 Sandaracinobacter sp.
GGCCGCTTCCATGGCCACTCGCGCTCCCCCGCTTGACCCCAGACGAAGCCGCCAACCTCGCCACGGCCACCCCCCTCTACGAGGCCGCAGGCCGCGGCGACTGGCCGGCCGCCGAAGCCGAACTCCACGACGACCTCGTCATCCACGAGGCCGCCTCGCTCCCCTATGGCGGCACCTACCATGGCAAGGGCGCGCTGAAACAGCTCGTCACCCTCGTCGGAGGCCACTGGCCGGGCGCCAGCTTCGAACGCACCGGCATGGCCGCCGGCGCAGGCCGCGTTGTCGTCTTCTTCACATTCAGCTTCGATGCCCCCGGCGGCCGCCGATCCCATGAGATTGTCGAGGTCAACGAATTCAAGGACGGGCGTATCGCCACCATCAAGCCCTTCTACTGGGATACGGGCGACCTGCAGAAATTGGGGAAAGAATGATCACCGAGAAGCCAGAAACCGACGGCCGAGAAGTCCTCTACGACGTCGACGAAGGCAAAATCTGCCTCGTCCGCCGGAACCGC
>JBKDAC010000100.1:0-1949 GCA_046316515.1 Sandaracinobacter sp.
TGCGCCATCGTCACGCCGCGATCCCTGACCAGTTTTACCGCCTCGAGCTTGAACTCGCGGCTGAACTTGCGTCGCTGCATTCATACCCTCCGGTTCCATAAAACACCTTATCTCGGTGTCCACGAAACCGGCAGCAGCTCAGGCCAACTATCTCAGAAACTCAGGCTATGCTTCAATCTAAATGCAATCGAGTCTAGCCGCACGCCGATCGCCGGGCTGCCCCCGCTGGTCCATTGCGGGTCGGCCTCGAGCGCCATGTTAGCGCGCCACCCTTCTCCGCCCGGCACCGGGCGGCTGTCGATGTCGCCTGCGGCTGCCTCGACCAGCCGCAGGCAGGCGGCCAGCTGCGACAGGGCTTCGGTGGCGATCATGCAACTTCCTTCTTGAGCTCGGTCTTGAGGATCTTGCCGTTCGCATTGCGCGGCAGGGGCTGATTGCGGACGAAAATGGCAACCGGCACCTTGAAGCGGGCAAGCCGCTCCGCGACGAAGGACTGGAGCGCGACCTCGTCGACGGTCATCCCCGGCTTGGCGGAGACGAAAGCGACGGGCTCTTCCCCCAGCATATGATGGGGCCGCCCGACAAGGGCTGCGTCCATCACTGCCGGGTGTTCGCACAGCACGCCCTCCACCTCGACGCAATAGATGTTCTCGCCGCCGCGGATCAGCATGTCCTTCGCCCGATCGACAATGGTGATGAAGCCCTCGGAATCGATGCGGGCGAGGTCTCCGGTGCGGACCCAGCCGTCGGGGAAGGTTTCGGAGGTAGCCTCGGGCTTGTTCCAATAGCCCTTCACGATGTTGGGGCCGAAGCCATAAAGTTCGCCGACAGTATCCGGCGGCAGGACGCGGCCATCGGGATCGCGGATCTGGGCATCGCACACGGCAACCGGCGGGCCGCAGCTTTCCGGACGGTTCAGATAATCCTCGGCCATATGATGGCTGAAGGTGGCGCTGGTTTCCGTCATGCCCCAGCCATTGCCCGGCGCGGCGCCGGCAGCCCCGATCTGGCGAACCAATTCGGGGGCAGACGGCGCGCCGCCATAGGCAATGGCCTCCAGGCAGGAGAGGTCGTACTTGTCACGATCAGGATGGGTAAGGATCTGCCAGGCGATGGTGGGCACGCCGCCAGCAGACGTGATGCGCTCGGCCTCTATCAGCTTCAGCGCCTCACCTGCATCGAACTTCTTCTGCATCACCAGCTTGGCTCCCGCCACCAGCGACGGGTTCAGGATCGCATGACAGCCGGTGGCGTGGAAGAAGGGGACGCTAAGCAGGGTCGCCTTCTGCGGGCCGGATGGGTCCGGCGTGGGTGGCATCTCTCCGCGGCGCAGGAAGCTGCGGGCACCGGAGAAGCCCGACGAGAGGATGTTCGCGCAGATGTTGCGGTGCGTGCCGAGCGCGCCCTTGGGGCGCCCTGTGGTGCCGCTGGTATAGAAGATGGTGGCGTCGTCCTCTGGCCCCATGAAGGGCGCGGGCGTCGGGGCGTCGGGCAAGGCCGCCCAGCTTTCGGGCGGGCCGATCACGGCCTCCAGCGAATGGTCCCCTCCGCGGCTGACGAGGATATTGGCGAGCGCCGGGAGCGCCGCGCGATGGGGAGCGATCCGCTCCCACCGCTCGGCATCTGCCACCAGCAGTGCAGCGCCCGAATCGGCGAGGCCATATTCCAACTCCGCGCCTGTCCACCAGGCGTTGAGCGGGGTGACGATCGCGCCCACCAGCTGCGCGGCGTAGAAGGCGACAGGCCATTCCGGCACGTTGCGCATCGCGATCGCGACCCGATCGCCCGGCTTCACGCCCAAGGCCTTCATGTGATCGGCAAGGTGAATGGTAGCGCGGGCAAAGGCTTCGAAGCTGACGCGCTGCGCTTCATGGACCAGGAAGATCCGTGCCCCATGGGCCCGCCCGGCGGCAAAGCAGTGCTGCAGCGACGGCGGCGCATTCTTCCAG
>JBKDAC010000101.1:0-1119 GCA_046316515.1 Sandaracinobacter sp.
GGGATTGGTGATGAAGGTGGAAACGGCCGCCACCGGCAGGTTCGCGCGCGCGGCAACCGCGAACAGGGCGGCAAAGGGCGTCTGCGCCATGGGCACGGCAAAGCCCGCAAACAGGCCCAGCGCCGCGCCGCGGGCCACGCCACGCCGGTTGAAGCGCCACACCATTGGCGAGGCAAGATGGCGCGCGAAGGGGCGCATGAAGCGATTCGCCTCCAGCTCCTCCCGAGTCGGCATCTTCACCCAGCGCCGCACCGCAAAACCTCTTCCCAATTGAATCCCATATGGCCCCACCGTATCGGCGGCAAGCTGTCCAATTCACGGCCAATACGGCAAAGATGTGTCGCATCGCCCAACGCTTCAACGGATTGGGCGCAATTCCGATCGATTGTGAGGGATTTTCGGCAGACGCCAACCGTTGCACGCAGGGAAAGACGCTCAGCTACGTTCCCGCAGCAGGCCTGTTCAGCCACGTTCCCGCAGCAGGCCTTTTCAGCCGCGTTCCCGCAGCAGGCGCCCCTGCTCGCGCTTCCAGTCCTTTTCCTTCTCGTGCGCCCGCTTGTCGTGCAGCTTGCGCCCCTTGGCGACGGCAATCTCCACCTTCGCCTTGCCCCGCGCGTTGAAGTAAACGCTCAGCGGCACGATCGTCATGCCCTGGCGCGCCACCGCGCCGTGCAGCTTCGCGATTTCCCGCGTGGTCAGCAGCAGCTTGCGCGGGCGCTTGGGTTCATGATTGTGCCGGTTGCCGTGGCTGAACTCGGGGATATTGGCATTCACCAGCCACACCTCCCCATCCTTCACCTCGGCATAGCTTTCCGCGATCGAGCCCTCGCCGAAGCGCAGGCTCTTCACTTCGGTGCCGGTCAGCACGATGCCGGCGTCCAGTACATCCTCGAAGGCATATTCATAGCGCGCGCGCCGATTCTCGGCGACGGTCTTCACCTTGTTGGAAGAGGGTCTTGGGCGTGCCATTACCGAACGGCCCGAACCATCGGCTGCGCAGCAGCCGCAAGGCCGACCGGCCGCCGCGCCAGGTGGCGCGAAGCCCAGGCGGGCGGACGCCCGCCGCCCGGCGTCTGAAGGACACCAGGCATCAAGGCGCGAGGCCGGCGTGCGCCATCG
>JBKDAC010000102.1:0-1648 GCA_046316515.1 Sandaracinobacter sp.
CCGCGAGGCCGTCCGCAGCACTGACTCGCAGACACGCCGAAGGTAACGGACGGCAGGGCGGCGAAGTTCCTTCGCCGAACCCGTCCGACGGCGCGTCTCAGTCGCGAACCCCCGCCCAGTACATCACCCCACCCGTCGCGCGGGGCCAGCCGTAGCCGTTGACCCAGACGACGTCGATGTCGCCGGGGCGCTGGGCTATGCCTTCGGCGAGGATTTTCCGGCCTTCCTCGACCATGGGTTGGAGCAGGCGGTTCAGGATCTCGTCCTGCGTGTGCTTCTTCACCACCCCACCCTTTTCGCGGACGTAATCGCGGATCAGCTGCTCGACCACCGGTGAGGGGGTGCGGCTGCGGTCCTCGGCATAGTCGTAGAAGCCCTTGCCGTTCTTCTGCCCGCGGCGGTCCATCTCGCAGAGGCGATCGCGCAGGGTTTCGCCCTTGCTGGTTTCCTTGCTCCAGCCGATGTCGAGGCCGGCGAGGTCCGACATTTGGAAGGGGCCCATGGGGAAGCCGAAGTCGGTCAGCGCCCGGTCGACCTCCCAGGGCATGGCGCCTTCCATCAGCAGCGCATTGGCCTGCTGCTGGCGGGCTGAGAGCATGCGGTTGCCGATGAAGCCGTGGCAGACGCCGGAGACGACAGGGACCTTTGCGATCTTCACGCCGATTTCCATCGCGGTCTTGAGCACATCCGGCGCGGTCTTTTCGCCGCGGACGACTTCGAGGAGCTTCATGACGTTGGCGGGCGAGAAGAAGTGCATGCCGAGCACGTCTGCCGGGCGTGACGTGCTGGCGGCGATCTCGTTCACGTCGAGGTAGCTGGTGTTCGACGCGAGGATTGCGCCGGGCTTTGCTACATGATCGAGGCGGGCGAAGGTTTCCTTCTTCAGGTCCATATTCTCGAAGATGGCTTCGATCACGAGGTCGGCTTCGCGCAAGTCCTCGAACACCAGCGTGCCCGTCAGCAGGCCCATGCGGGTTTCGACGTCAGCGGCCGTCAGCTTGCCGCGATTGGCGGAGCTTTCATAGTTGGCGCGGATGACCTTCAGGCCACGATCGAGGGCGGCCTGCTCGCGCTCCACGATGGTGACGGGGATGCCGACGTTCAGGAAGTTCATCGCGATGCCGCCGCCCATGGTGCCCGCGCCGATAACGCCGACCTTGTGGATGGTACGGGTGGCGATATCTGGGCCGATGCCTTCGACTTCAGCCGCCTTCTTCTCGGCGGCGGCGATGTGGGCGAGTGCGGCGTCTGTCATGTTCGTCTCCCCTTTGGCTTTTGGCTGTGGCTTGCCTACATGGCTGCGTTGAGGAGGCCAAGACATGGACGCACGACGCAGGGAATCGCTCGCGGGACTGGACCTGAGGGCCGAGATCGAACGGCTGCGGCGCGAGAAGAATGCAGTGATCCTGGCGCATTACTATCAGACGCCCGAGCTGCAGGACCTGGCCGACTTCGTGGGCGATTCGCTGGAGCTCTCCCGCAAGGCCGCCGAGACCAACGCCGACGTGATCGCCTTCTGCGGGGTGCGTTTCATGGCGGAGGTGGCGAAGATCCTGAGCCCGCAGAAGACGGTGATCCTGCCGGACATGGATGCCGGCTGTTCGCTGGAGGATTCTTGCCCGCCGGACGAATTCGGCGCGTTCCGGGC
>JBKDAC010000103.1:0-2680 GCA_046316515.1 Sandaracinobacter sp.
ATCCGCGAGATCCTGATCATCACCCCGCCCACCGACCAGGCGGACTTCCAGGGCCTGCTGGGTTTTGTCAAACAGTGGGGTCTTTCCATCAGCTACGCCGTCCAGCCCGAACCGAAAGGACTCGCCCAAGCCTATCATATCGGGGCGGACTTCGTGGGCAACGGACCGTCCGCCCTGATCCTGGGCGACAATATCTTCTATGGTCACGGCCTCCCCCAGCTGCTGCACAAGGCCGACGCCCGCGACAGCGGCGCCACCGTCTTCGGCTATTGGGTGAAGGATCCGCAGGCCTATGGCGTCGTCAGCTTCGATGCAGACGGCCGGGCCGAGACGATCGAGGAAAAGCCCGCGAAGCCGAAAAGCAATTTCGCCGTCACGGGCCTCTATTTCTACGACGGCCGCGCCGTCGAACTGGCACAGCAGATCCGTCCGTCGGCCCGCGGCGAGCTGGAAATCACCGATCTCAACCGCCTCTACCTCGAGGCCGGCACGCTGAATGTCGAGCTGATGGGCCGCGGCTATGCCTGGCTCGACACCGGCACCCACGGCAGTCTGCTGGATGCCGCGCTCTATGTGCGGATCATCGAGGAGCGGCAGGGCCTGAAGGTAAGCTGCCCCGAGGAAATCGCCTGGCGGCTGGGCTTCATCGACGACGAGGGTTTGCGCCGGGTGGCGGAACCGCTGCGCAAGTCCGGCTATGGCGAATATCTGATCGCCCAGCTGGAGCGCGGTGCGTGAAGGTCGAGCCGCTTGCAATCCCCGACGTCCGGTTGCTGACCCCGCGCGTCTTCGGTGACGACCGCGGCTTCTTTCTCGAAAGCTTCAATGCCGCGGTCTTCGCCGACGCCGGCCTGCCCACCGAATGGCGGCAGGACAACCATAGCCGCTCGGTGAAGGGCGTGCTGCGCGGGCTGCATTACCAGCTGGAAAATCCGCAGGGGAAGCTCGTCCGCGTCACCCGCGGCGCCGTCTTCGACGTGGCGGTCGATATCCGCCGGTCCTCCCCCAGCTTCGGCCAATGGGTGGGCGCGGAACTGTCCGACACCAACCAGCAGATGCTCTACATCCCTCCGGGCTTCGCCCACGGGTTCCTCGTGCTCTCGCAGCAAGTGGACTTCTGCTACAAGTGCACCACGCTCTGGCACCAGGCGTCCGACCGGGCGCTGGCCTGGAATGATCCGGCAATCGCGATCGACTGGCCGCTCAAAGGGATCGGCGCGCCGCAACTGGCCGCCAGGGATGCTGCCGCGCCGCTGCTGGCCACGGCAGAAGTTTTCGCATGAAGGTCCTGATCGCGGGTTCCGCCGGCCAGCTGGGCCGCGCGCTCCAGGCCACCGCGCCGACTGGGGCGACCATCCTTGCGCCGGCCGAGGCGGACTTCGACATCCTCGACGCCCAAAAGGTCCGCACCGTCGTCGAGGCAACCCGGCCCGACCTCGTGATCAACGCCGCCGCCTACACCGCGGTCGACAAGGCCGAGACCGAAGCCGCCACCGCCGAAGCGGTGAACGGCACCGCAGCCGGCACCCTTGCCGCCGCAGCCGCAGCCGTCGGCGCCCGCTTTGCCCATGTCTCGACCGATTTCGTCTTCGACGGCAGGGCAGCAGATCCGATCGCACCGGATGCGCCGCCTGCGCCGCTGGGCGTCTATGGCGCCACCAAGCTGTCGGGCGAGCGCAAGGTGGCGGCCGCCCACGCGACGCCCCTGATCCTGCGCACGGCCTGGGTCTATGCGGCGCAAGGCAATAATTTCGTCCACACCATGTTGCGCCTGATGCGCGAGCGTCCGGAAATCCGCGTCGTCGCCGATCAGGTCGGCACCCCCACCCATGCCGACAGCCTGGCCCGCGCAATCTGGGCGCTCGATGCGGCAGGCGCCACGGGCATCCACCACTGGACCGACGCCGGCGTCGCCAGCTGGTATGACTTTGCCGTCGCCATCCACGATGACGCGCTGGCGCTGGGCCTTCTCGAACGACCGGTCGCGGTGGTGCCGATCCGTACCAGCGACTATCCGACACCGGCCCGCCGGCCCGCCATGAGCGTGCTGGACAAGGGCTCCAGCTGGGCCATCACAGGCCCGGCCGCCCATTGGCGGGCAGAACTCCGGCTGGCACTCGGCGCCATCAAGGCGCTGGCAGCCCCACAGGAAGGCGCATGATGCGATCCCTGCTCGTCACCGGCGGCGCCGGCTTCATCGGTTCCAACTTCGTCGCGCACTGGGCCGCCACCCGCCCGGGCGACCGGATTACGGTGCTCGATCTCCTCACCTATGCCGGCAACCGCGCCAACCTCACTGGCCAGCCGGCCGAGCTGGCGGTTGGCGACATCCGCGACGAACAACTCGTCACCCAACTCGTCCATGACCGGGCCATCGACACCATCGTCCACTTCGCCGCCGAGAGCCATGTGGACCGCTCCATCCTGGGCCCCGATGCCTTCATCGACACCAATGTCCTGGGCACCCACGCGCTGCTGAAGGTGGCGCGCCGGGAATGGGTCGACAAGGGACTGAAGCACCGCTTCCACCATGTCTCGACCGACGAGGTCTATGGCACGCTGAGCCCGAACGACCCCGCCTTCCGCGAGGACACGCCCTACGCGCCCAACTCGCCCTATTCGGCCTCCAAGGCGGCATCGGACCACCTCGTCCGCGCCTATCACCACACCTACGGCCTCG
>JBKDAC010000104.1:0-4531 GCA_046316515.1 Sandaracinobacter sp.
GGCTTCTGACGGGCGTGAACATCGAGGCAACTGCCGAACTGGCGCGGGCGGTGAACCTGCCCGTGATCGCGTCGGGTGGCCTTGCCGAGCTGGCCGAGATCCGCGCGCTGCGGCTGAAGAAGGGTATTTCGGGCGTGATTGCAGGCCGCTCTCTCTATGACGGCCGGATTGACCTGAAGGCTGCGCTGGCGGCAGCAGTATGATGTGTCTTACCGTCCCTGCGGGCGCCGCCCATCCGGGCGGCTTGCTTCCTCCGCTTCGCTCTGGGCGGCCGGTCGGCCTTGCGGCGGCTTTGCCGCCGGGAACCGGCGCATGAGCGCAACCGTCCGCGTGATTCCCTGCCTGGACGTTGCGAACGGGCGCGTTGTGAAGGGCGTGAACTTCGTTGGCCTGCGCGATGCCGGGGACCCGGTGGAGGCTGCTGCCCGCTATGATGCGGAAGGGGCCGACGAGCTGGTGTTCCTGGACATCACTGCCAGCCACGAGGACCGCGCCATCCTGCTGGACATCGTGTCGGAAACTGCGACTCACTGCTTCATGCCGCTGACGGTGGGGGGCGGCGTGCGCACCCATGCCGATGTGCAGGCGCTGCTGCGGGCCGGCGCCGACAAGGTGTCGGTGAATTCCGCAGCGGTTGCCCGGCCCGGGCTGGTGGGCGAGCTGGCGCGCACCTTCGGCGAGCAGTGCATCACGGTTGCAATCGACGCCAAGGCCGTCGCACCCGGCCGGTGGGAGATTTTCACCCATGGCGGCCGCCGCGCGACCGGGATCGATGCGGTTGTCTTTGCCCGCCGGATGGCCGAGCTTGGGGCCGGCGAGATCCTGCTCACTTCGATGGACCGCGACGGCACGCGATCGGGCTATGACCTGGCGCTGCTGAAGGCGGTGTCGTCGGCGGTGCCGGTGCCGGTGGTGGCCTCCGGCGGGGTCGGCGGCCTGTCGGACCTGGTGGCGGGCGTGGCTGAGGGCGGCGCGTCGGCCGTGCTGGCGGCCAGCCTGTTCCATTTCGGCGAGGCAAGCATTGCGGACGCCAAGCGCGCGTTGATGGAGGCGGACATAGCAGTGCGCCCGCCGGCCGAGGAGGATGTGCGCGCATGAAGGACATATTGGAGCGGCTGGAGGCGGTGATCGCGGCGCGGCGGGTCGACGGCACGCCCGAGACAAGCTATGTCGCCCGCCAGATCGCCAAGGGCCCGCTGAAACTGGCCGAGAAGCTGGGCGAGGAAGCGGTGGAAACGGTGATCGCCGCGGTCGCCCAGGATGATGCCGCATTGGCCGGAGAGGCGGCAGACCTGCTGTTTCATCTGATGATCCTGCTGAATGCACGCGGCGTGCCGCTGTCGGCCGTGCTGGCCGAGCTGGAGCGGCGCGAGGGCAAGTCGGGGCTGGTGGAGAAGGCCGGGAGAGGGACATGACGGTCGCCAACGGAATTGCATATGACGAGGGCAACATCTTCGCGCGGATCCTGCGCGGAGAGATACCGGCGAAAACCGTGTTCGAGAACGCGCATGCGCTGGCCTTCCACGACATCAACCCGCAGGCGCCGGTGCATGTGCTGGTGATCCCCAAGGGCCCCTATGTGTCGCTGGCGGACTTCAGCGCCAACGCACCCGATGCGCTGGTGACCGGCTTCTGGCGTGCGGTGGGCGAGGTGGCGCGGCAACTGGGGCTGGAGCCCGGCGGCTATCGCGTGCTGGCCAATGCCGGCACCGACAGCCACCAGGAAGTGCCGCATCTGCATGTGCACATCTTCGGCGGACGGCCACTGGGGCCGATGCTGGTGCGCTGACGAGATATTGATGAACGGCAGGAAGGGATTTTGCCGCAGCGCGGCTTGACGCATCGGCAAAGCCTCATCACGGTCGCCGCCAGACGAGGGGCGGGCCCCCTTCAAAGATACGGGTTCGGGAGACAGGCATGATTTTCTGGCGCGTGAAGCCATTGGACGACATTCTTGCAACCGCCGAGCGCAAGGCACTGACCCGCACGCTTGGCGCCTTCCAGCTGACGATGCTGGGCATCGGCGCGATCATCGGCACCGGCATCTTCGTGCTGACGGCCGAGGCTGCCACCAAGGCCGGCCCGGCGATGATGGTCAGCTTCGTGATTGCGGCAACCGTCTGCGCACTGGCGGCCCTTTGCTATGCCGAAATCGCCTCGATGATCCCGGTCTCGGGCTCGGCCTATACCTACAGCTATGGCACCATGGGCGAGCTTGTCGCCTGGGTTGTGGGCTGGGCGCTGGTGCTGGAATATGCGATTGCCGCGTCGGCCGTCTCGGTCGGCTGGTCGGGCTATATGGTTCGTCTTGTCGAGGAAATCTTCAACGTCGTCGTGCCCACCACCTTCACCAACGGGCCGTTTGACAAGACGCCGGGTCTCATCAACCTGCCGGCCTTCGGGATCGCGCTGCTGGTGACGGTGCTGCTGATCGTCGGGACGAAGGAAAGCGCGCGCTTCAACGCGGTCCTGGTGTTCATCAAGGTGGCAGCCCTAGCGCTGTTCATAGCGCTTGCCATTCCCGCAATCGACGCCGCCAACTTCCAGCCATTCGCGCCCAACGGCTTCTTCGCGAAGAACGTGCTGGATCCCATCACCGGCAACATGGTGACGGTGGGCGTGGCGGCGGCCGCGGCTTCCATCTTCTTTGCCTAGGTGGGCTTCGACGCAGTCTCGACCGCGGCCGAGGAAACCATCAACCCGCAGCGCAATATCCCGATCGGCCTGATCGGCAGCCTTGCGATCTGCACCATCATCTATCTTCTGGTCGCGGCCGGTGCGATCGGCGCCGTCGGCGCCCAGCCGACCGGCGCGCTTGCCTCGTCCAAGGAAGCGCTCGCCTTCGTGCTGCGTGAAATCGGGCATGGCTGGGCCGGCGACCTGGTGGCGATTGCCGCCGGCCTTGCCCTTCCGTCGGTAGTGCTGATGATGATGTTCGGGCAGACCCGCATCTTCTTCACCATGAGCCGCGACGGCCTGCTTCCAGCGGCGTTCACGAAACTGCACCCGAAATATGGCACGCCCCATGTGGTCACCATCTGCACGGGCATCTTCGTGTCGCTGTTCGCGGCGCTGTTCCCTGTGGGCGCGCTGGCCGATATCTCCAACTCGGGCACGCTGTTCGCCTTCGCGCTTGTTGCCATCAGTGTGATGATCCTGCGCCGCACCCAGCCGGACCGGCCGCGCAGCTTCCGCACCCCGCTGGTGTGGCTGGTCGCCCCGGCTGCGACAGCCGGCTGCATATTCCTGTTCTTCCAGCTGTCGGGCTATACGGAACTGATGTTCCTGGGCTGGGCCGTCATCGGCCTGGTGGTCTATTCCCTCTATGGCTATCGCAAGAGCCATGTGGGCCACCCGCACCTGATCCCCGCCGAATAGCCTTCGCCTCCGCTCCGGGCGAAGCCCGCAAGGCCGCCCGAAGCGCAGTGAAGGAACATGCGCGCAGCGCGCACAAAGACCGGGCGAAGCCCGCAAGGCCGACCGGCCGCCCGAAGCGCAGCGAAGGAACATGCGCGCAGCGCGCACGAAGACCGGGCGAAGCCCGCCATTGATTGTTCAGCATTGCTGCCCTATAGCAGGCGCGCAGCGATGGCCTCCGCCCGGTTCTCCGGGCGTGCGAGGAGCCCAGTCGCCGGGGCGCGTGATCGACGCGGGGACATCTGATCCCGAACCGACCCCGGGTTTGCCGCTGTGCACCCAACGACATTCCTGCCACGCGGGATGTCTGACCGGCTCAACCGTCGTCCGATTGCGGGCGTGCGGGCGGGTCAGACCTGAAAGACTGCAGCTTGACGACTTTTGAATCGCCCACCTTTGAGGGTTTGGGCCTTGCCCAGCCCCTGCTCGCCGCCCTCGATGACGAAGGCTATCTGAATCCCACCCCGATCCAGCTGCAGGCGATCCCGCCCGCGCTGAAGGGGCATGACCTGCTGGGCATCGCGCAGACGGGCACCGGCAAGACGGCCGCGTTCGCGCTGCCCATCCTGCACTATCTGATCGGCAACCCGGCCCAGCGCCGCAAGATGGCGCCGCGCGTGCTGGTGCTTGCGCCGACCCGCGAACTCGCCACCCAGATCGCCGACAGCTTCCGCGCCTATGCGCGCTTCATCAAGCTGAACGTGATGACGGTGTTCGGCGGCGTGCCGATCCCGCGCCAGGAAAAGCAGCTGGCAACCGGCGTCGACGTCCTCGTCGCAACGCCTGGGCGTCTGCTCGACCTGGTCGACCGGCGCTCGCTGCTGCTGGACCAGGTGGAAGTGCTGGTGCTGGACGAAGCCGACCAGATGCTGGACCTGGGCTTCATCCACAGCCTGAAGCGCATCGCCCAGATCCTGCCGCGCCAGCGCCAGAGCCTGTTCTTCTCGGCCACCATGCCGACCGCGATTGCGGAACTCGCCGGCCGCTATCTGACCGATCCGGTGAAGGTGGCCGTCGCCCCCGTGGCCACGACGGCCGAGCGGGTGCAGCAGCATGTGACCTTCGTGAACCAGGCCGAAAAGCAGGCGCTGCTGACGATAACGCTGCGCCAGCC
>JBKDAC010000105.1:0-15470 GCA_046316515.1 Sandaracinobacter sp.
CATTAGAGCTGTTCGGCTGGATCGGGCTTCCCATCGGCCCGGTCACGACCAGCTTGGGCGTGAACTGGTCGCCGGACCAGGCCAACCTCGGCCGGTCCAACCGCTATGCCTTTGCGGGCCTCTCGGCTGCCATGCCTGGCCGGCCGATCACGCTGAAGGCCAATGTCGGCAACGAACGCGGGGGGCTGGTACAGGACCAGACCGGCCGGACGACGACCAAATGGGACTGGCAGGTCGGCGCCAGCTACAGCGCCCCGGTCGTCACGCTGGGGGTCGCCTATGTCGGCACCGACCTTCCCGCCCGGGACGCGCTGGGCAACCGCGCCAACCGCCTGGGCCAGGATGGCGTCGTGTTCAGCTTCTCGGCGCTGTTCTAGGGGCCAGACGCCGTTCGGGCGGCATCCGCATGCGGTTGCCGCCCGATACTGTTTGCCGAAAGGTGCCGGGTTACTTGGCGGCGGCTTTCTTCTTCGGCGCAGCCTTGGCAGGCGCAGCTTCGGCAGCGGCCTTCTTCGCGGCCGGCTTCCTCGCCGGCTTGGCGGACGCGTCCTCGGCTGGAGCCTCGGCCTTCACGGCCTTCTTGGCCGGGGCCTTCTTCTTCGGCGCATGATCATGGTCATGGTCATGGTCGCAGTCGGGGCCATGCACATGGCCACCGGCGATCGGGGTCTCGTCCTCGCTCTCGATCGCGGCTTCCAGCTCGGCGCGGGTCACGACGCGGTCGGTGATGGTTGCCTTGCCCAGCAGGAAGTCGACCACCTTCTCCTCGAACAGCGGCGCGCGCAGCTGGGCCGCGGCGATCGCGTTCTCTGCGAAATATTTCTGCACTTCGCGCTCCTGCCCGCGATACCGGGCAGCTTCCTGGGCAACCAGCCGATTCATTTCCGCCTGGGTCACCTGGACACCGTTCTTCTGCCCGATGTCCGACAGCAGCAGGCCCAGCCGCACCCGACGCTCGGCAATACGGCCATAGTCGCCGCGCTCGGCTTCCATCTGCGCCTTGTCCTCGTCGGTGGCATCGGCGGTCACCTGCGCCCAGATTTGCTGGAATTCGGCGTCCACCATCGAGGGCGGCACGTCGAAGCTGTGGGCAGCCGCGAGATGGTCCAGCAGCTTCCGCTTCAGATAGGTGCGCGTCAGGTTGTTCAGCTCGCTGTCCACCTGGTCCTTCAGGATGGTCTTCAGCTGATCGAGGCTTTCGAGACCGAGGTTGGTCGCAAGGCTGTCGTCGACCGTCGGCGTCTTGGGATGCTTCACGGCCTTCACGGTCACCGCGAACTCGGCGGGCTTGCCAGCCAGGTTCTCGGCTGGATAGTCGGTCGGGAAGGTCACCTTCAGGGTCTTCTTGTCGCCGACCTTCGCGCCCTCCAGGCCATCCTCGAAGCCGGGGATCAGCCGGCCGGAGCCCAGCTCGATCTCCATGTCCTCGCCCGTGCCGCCGTCGAAGGCAACGCCGTCGACGGAGCCGGCATAATCCATCACCACCAGGTCACCGGCCTTGGCCTTCGCCTTGGCCGGCGCATCCTCGAAGCTCTTCTGCTGCTGGGCCAGCCGCTCCAGTGCGGCATCGACGTCGGCGTCCGACGCTTCCACCATCAGCCGCTCCAGCGCAATGCCGTCGACTTCGGCTTCGGGCACGTCGGGCAGTATTTCCAGCGAGACCGCCAGCTTCAGGTCCTCGCCCTCGGCCGTGCCCGAATCCAGATCGATCTGCGGCTGCATCGCCGGGCGGATGCCGCGGTCGGTCATCAGCTGGTTCACCGCCTCGTTGATTGCTTCCTGCATCGCTTCACGATGCAGCGACTCTCCGTGCATCTTGCGGATCAGGTTGGCAGGCACCTTGCCGGGGCGGAAGCCGGGCATGCGCACCTGCGGGGCAACCTGCGCAATCGCGGTGTCGACCTTGGCGGCGATGGCGCCCGCTGCAATCACCACATCATAGGCGCGCTTCAGGCCGTCGTTCAACGTCTCGGTCACAGTCATGAAAAAGCAGTCCTCTCAACGGGTTCACATCGAGGCAGCCGGGCGGCGGCTGGTGCGGGTGGAGGGACTCGAACCCCCACGTCTTGCAACACTGGAACCTAAATCCAGCGCGTCTACCAGTTCCGCCACACCCGCCAGTTAAGCCACCATGAAAGTCAGGGGGCTGCCGCTCGACGCCAGAAATGAAGCGCGGGCTTATAACAACCGTGCCCGTGCGCGCAAGCGCCGCGGTGATTGGCAGCGGCATTGCCGCCGGAAGCTGTTGCATGGCCGCAAAAAGGGCAGTAATATTGCCCTATCTCCGGGAGAATCACATGACCGTCAGTGCCGAAGCGCCCATGGCGCAACAGTCCGCCGTTCCTGCCGTGTCGCTGGACGACCGTTACAGCCTGACGGCCGACCGCGTCTTCCTTTCGGGCACCCAGGCGCTGGTGCGCCTTGCCCTTGTGCAGCAGGCGCGCGATGCGCTCGCCGGTCTCCGCACCGCAGGATTCATCTCGGGCTATCGCGGGTCCCCGATGGGCGGGTTCGACCAGGAGCTCTGGCGCGCCAAGAAGAGGCTGCAGGCCCACAATGTCGAGTTCGTGCCCGGCATCAATGAGGAACTGGGTGCGACCGCCGTCTGGGGCTCGCAGCTTGCCGCCCTGAACCCGGCCGCGAAATACGACGGCGTCTTCGGCCTCTGGTACGGCAAGGGCCCGGGCCTGGACCGCGCGATGGACGTGCTGAAGCATGCCAACGCGGCCGGCACCTCGCGCCACGGCGGCGTGCTGGCGATCGTGGGCGACGACCATGGCGCCAAGTCCTCAACGCTTGCCCACCAGTCGGACCATAATTTCTCCGCCGCCTTCGTCCCCTTCCTGGCGCCGTCGTCGGTCCACGAGTTCGTCGAATATGGCTTGCTCGGCATCGCCATGAGCCGCTTTGCCGGCACCTGGGTCGGCTTCAAGGCAACCGCCGACACGGTCGAGACTTCGGCAACCGTCGACCTGTCGAACGAACGCCGCCTCATCATCATGCCCGAGTTCGAATTCCCCGAAGGCGGGGTGCACATCCGCGCCAACGACATCTGGCGCGACGAGGACACCCGCCTGCAGCGCTACAAGGGCTTTGCCGCCCAGGCTTTTGCCAAGGCGAACGGCATCGATCGGCTGGTCTGGGACACGCCGCGCCCGCGGATCGGCATCCTGTCGACCGGCAAGGCCTTTGCCGACACGATAGAAGCACTCGACGAGCTGGGCATCAACGCGAAGGTCGCAGCCGACATCGGCCTGAGGCTCTACAAGGTGGGCATGCCCTGGCCGCTGGAGCCAAGTGGCGTGCGGTCGTTCGCCGAAGGGCTGGAAGAAGTCCTGGTGATCGAGGAAAAGCGCGAGTTTATCGAGCATCAACTGAAGTGGCAGCTCTATAACTGGAAGCCGAACGTCCGCCCCAAGGTGGTCGGCAAGCAGGACGAGCATGGCGAGTGGCTGCTCTCACCCGACAACGAGCTCACCCCGGGCGCGATTGCCAAGGTGATCGCCCAGCGGCTGAGCCATTTCCACAAGACAGACCGGATCGAGAATGCGCTTGCTTTCTTCGAGAAGCGCGAGGCGCTGCTGGCAAAGTTCACCAGCCCCACCAAGCGCACGCCCTATTTCTGCTCGGGCTGCCCGCACAACAGCTCGACCAAGGTGCCCGAAGGCAGCCGCGCGGTCGCCGGCATCGGCTGCCACATCATGGCGCTTTGGATGGACCGGGCACAGACCTTCACCCAGATGGGCGGCGAAGGCGTGACCTGGGTGGGCGAGGCGCCCTTCGTGAACGAGAACCATATCTTCGCGAACCTGGGCGACGGCACCTATGAACATTCCGGCCTTCTGGCGATCCGCCAGGCGGTGTCAGCCAAGGCGAACATCACCTACAAGATCCTGTTCAACGACGCTGTCGCCATGACCGGCGGCCAGCCGGTCGAGGGCCAGCTGACGGTTGGCAAGGTCGCGCGCCAGATGCTGGCCGAGGGCGCCGCGCGCGTATGGGTGCTGACCGAGGACCTGTCGCGCTATCCCGCCGGATATCTGCCCGAGGGCGTGGAGCTGCATGATCGCGACCAGCTGGACCCGATCTCGAAGACCGCGGCCGCAACGCCGGGCACCACTGTCATCATCTATGATCAGACCTGCGCCGCCGAAAAGCGCCGCCGCAGGAAGCGCGGCCTGATGCCGGATCCCGACAAGCGGATGATCATCAACCCGGCCGTGTGCGAAGGCTGTGGCGACTGCTCGGTGCAGTCGAACTGCGTGTCGGTGGAACCGCTGGACACCGAGTTCGGCCGCAAGCGCCACATCAACCAGTCCAGCTGCAACAAAGATTTCTCCTGCGTGAAGGGCTTCTGCCCCAGCTTTGTGACGGTGGAGGGCGTGGATGTGCGCAAGCCGGCGAAGGCCACTCTCGACCTGTCGGGCCTGCCCGAGCCGCAGGTGCCCGCGCTGACCGACGCGGTGAACATCCTTGTCACCGGCATCGGCGGCACCGGGGTCCTGACCGTTTCTGCCCTGCTGGGCATGGCCGGGCACCTGGCGGGCGTCGCCTCGACCACGGCCGACATGGCCGGCCTTGCCCAGAAGGGCGGCGCGGTGTGGAGCCATGTACGCCTTGCGCCTTCGAACGCGCAGCTACTGAGCCCGCGCATCATGACGGGCTCTGCCGACCTGGTAATCGCCTGCGACGCAGTGGTTGCCGCCGACAAGGCCGCGCAGAACCTGATGGCGCCCGCGCGCACCCATGTGGTCGCCAATGCGAACATCGCGCCCACCGCCGATTTCGTGCGCAACCGGGATGTCGACTTCAAGTCGGCCCAGGTGAAGAAGACGGTGGAACAGGCGGCGAAGGGGCATGCTTTCGTCGCTGCCCAACGCATCGCATCGGCCCTGATGAGCGACGCACTGGCCGCCAATGTGATGCTGATGGGCTTTGCCTGGCAGCAGGGGCTGATCCCGCTGCCGCTGTCGGCGCTGGAAGGCGCGATCGAGCTGAATGGCGTGGCAGTGCCCTTCAACAAGCAGTCCTTCGCGCTGGGCAGGCTGCTGGCGCACGACCCGGCGCGGGTGGAGGCGCTGCTGGCGCCGGCCCCAACAGTTGCCGACACGCTGGATGCCCGCATCGCAAAGCGCATTGCCGACCTGACGGCCTGGGGTGATGCCGCCTATGCGGCCCGATATCAGGCGCTCGTCGGCAAGGTGCGTGCGGCCGAGACCGCGCTCCGTCCGGGATCGGAAGCACTGACCGAGGCGGTTGCCCGCGCGGCACACAAGCTGATGGCCTATAAGGATGAGTATGAAGTCGCCCGCCTGATGACGGATGGCCACTTCGATACGCTGGTGGGGGACACCTTCAGCCGCGCCGAGAAGCGCATCTACCACCTGTCACCGCCGATCTTCGCGAAGATCGACCCGGCAACGGGCCGCCCGAAGAAATATGCGATGCCGGGCTGGCTGGTGGAGCCGCTGTTCCGCATTCTCGCCAGTGCCAAGGGCCTGCGCGGCACTGCGCTGGACCCGTTCAGCCGCAACGCCGAACGCGTGGCCGAGCGGGAGGCGATCCCGGCCTATGCGGCCGAGGTGGAGCAGCTGCTGGCAGGGCTGACCGGCGACAACCTCGCGCTGGCGGCCGAGATTGCGCGCCTGCCGCTGGATGTCCGCGGCTTCGGCCCGGTTAAGGAGGCCGCGGCAAAGGCGGTTGCGGGGCAGCGGGCTGCCCTGTGGGCAAAGTGGCCCGGCGAGGCCGCGCGCGCGGCTGCCTGACAGCTGCCCACGGATGGGCTAGGGAGCGGTCATGACCGCCCCTGCCCCCTTCAACGGCTGCCAGAAGTTCCCCGGCAAGGCCCTGACCCTGTTCCAGAAGCGGGCCTTTCTGGATGCTGTCACCTGTATGGCGCTGATCGCCCGGATCGATGCGGATCGCCGGCCGTCGACCATCGCGGACTATACCGGCGACGATCGCGCCCGCACATCCGAAACCTGCGACCTGTTCGGGGGCGACCCGCTGGTCGATGCCGTCAATGCGCAGCTGGATGCCATAGCCGGGCAGCCTGCCACCCATGGCGAGGTGTTGCAGGGCCAGCGCTACGCGGTGGGGCAGGAGTTCAAGCTGCACACCGACTATTTCGAGCCGACGGGCGTGGACTGGGACACCCACACGCGCATCGGCGGGCAGCGGACCTGGACGCTGATGGTCTATCTGAACCAGCCGGAAGACGGCGGCGGCACGCGGTTCAAGCAGATCGGCAAGATCTTTCAGCCGGAACCGGGCAAGCTGTTGGCCTGGCACAATCTGGATGCCAGGGGGCGGCCCAATTACCGGACGCTGCACGCCGGCCTGAAGGTGCATCGCGGCACCAAGTACATCATCACCAAATGGTACCGCGAACGGCCGCTGGTGGGCTGAGATGATCGTCATCGCCTTCATCCTGATCCTGCTGCTGGCGATCTGGCTAGCGGTGAAGCTGGGCGGGGTGCGCAAGCGAGATGCCGGCGACCAATCCGCTGATGCGCACGAACGGGGCAAGCTTCGCCGGCAGGAAGGTGGTAACGACGACAGGGCGGACGTCACCGGCCGCGAAGACGGTTTCCAGGGCGGCGGTGGTCGCTTCGGCGGCGGCGGCGCCAGCGGCGACTGGGGAGATGATGGCGGCGATGGTGGCGATGGTGGCGCGGTTGGCGGGGGCGGCGGCGGAGACTGAAGAAATCGACAGGCGGCCAACTGCCCCGCCGCACTCTACCCCAACGGCAGAGGGAGTGACCCAATGAATTTCGATCTGTCCGACGATGCCAAGACCCTGAAAGACGCCGCCCGCAAGTTCCTGGACGCACGCGCCGGCCCGCCGGTTGCGCGCAAGGTGATGAACGACGGCAGCACCCATGATGCCCAGCTGTGGGCCGAGGTGGTGGAGCAGGGCTGGCCCGCGGCCCGCGTGCCCGAAGCGCATGGCGGCCTCGGCCTCGGCGCCGACGAGGCCTGCGTGCTCGCCGAGGAAATCGGCCGCAGCCTGGCACCAGTGCCTCTGATGTCGACACTGGGCGCGATCGAGGCGCTGCTGATTGCCGGCACCCAGGCGCAGCAGGCCGAATGGCTGCCGAAGCTGGCGAGCGGCGAGGCGGTGGGCTGCATTGCCTGGGCGGAAGGCGCCAATTCCCCCACACAGATGCCGGTAACGACGCTCGCGGGCGGCAAGCTCACGGGCACCAAGACCCCGGTGATCGACGGCCTCGTCGGCACGCTCGCCATCGTCACCTTCGCCACGCCCGACGGCCCGGCCATGGCGATCGCATCGCTCGACGGCACCGCCCGCGAAAAGCAGGACACGCTCGACCTCGTCCGCCCGTCCGCAAAGATCGGCTTCGCCGGCACGCCAGCCGAAGCGCTCGGAACCGCGGCCGACTGGGTCCGCCTCACCGAACGTCTTGCGGTGCTTGCCAGCTGGGAAGCGCTGGGCACCGCCGATGCCGCCCGCGAGATGACGGTCGCCTATGCGAAGGACCGCGTGGCGTTCGGCCAGCGCATCGGCCGCTATCAGGGCGTGAAGCACAAGCTCGCCGACATGTATATCAAGGCCGAACTCGCCCGCGCCCATGCGCTGCACGGATGCTGGGCCTGGGGCGCGGGCGCACCGGAACTGGCACAGGCGGCATCCGCCGCGCGGGTGTCCAGCCTGGATGCCCTGCGCTTCACAGCAGAAGAGGCAGTGCAGCTGCATGGCGGCATCGGCTTCACTTGGGAACAGGATTGCCAATTCTATTACCGCCGCAACCGGCTGCTTGCTGCGTCCATCGGCAGCAGGGCGCACTGGTCCGACCGTCTGGTACGGGCACTGGAACAGCGCAATCGGGCCGCGGCCTGAGTCTGGCGAGGGAGAGAGACCATGGATTTCAACGACACGCCCGCCGAAGCCGAATTCCGTGCCAAGGTGAAAGCCTGGTTGGCAGAGGCCGCCGCCGACTATCTGAGCCCGCCGGAAAGGCCCTGGGGGCTGGAGGATTTCGTTGCCCGCTCCAAGGCCTGGCAGCTGAAGAAGCATGAGGCCGGCTATGTCGGCATCACCTGGCCCGTGGGCGTAGGCGGGCAGGGGCTCACCCCCATGCACCAGATCATCTTCAACCAGGAGGAAAGCCGCACCTTCGTGCCCAACGGCCTCTACTCTATCGGGCTCGGCATGTGCATTCCCACCGTCTTCACCCATGGCAGCCCCGAAATCGCGGGGCGCTATGTGCCCAAGGCGCTGCGCGGCGAGGAAGTCTGGTGCCAGCTCTTCTCCGAGCCTGTCGCGGGCTCCGACCTCGCCTCGATCCGCACGAAGGCGGTGAAGGACGGCGATGAGTGGGTGATCAACGGCCAGAAGGTCTGGACCAGCTTCGCCCACAAGTCGGACTTCGGGATCGTGGTCTGCCGCACCGACTTCGACGCGCCCAAGCACAAGGGCCTCACCATGTTCATCGTGGACATGAAGGCGCCCGGCATGGAGGTGCGGCCGATCCGCCAGATGTCGGGCAGCAGCGACTTCAACGAAGTGTTCTTTACTGACGTCCGCGTGAAGGACACGCACCGGCTGGGCGACGTGGGTGACGGCTGGAAGGTCAGCCTGACGACCCTTATGCACGAGCGGCTGGCAGTGGGCGGCAAGCCCCGCGGGGCGCCGGGGTATCAGACGCTGATGAATGTCGCCAAGGGGATCGACACCGACAGCGGCCCGGCAATGGATCGGGCCGACGTGCGCAACCGGATCGCCGACACCTATATCGCGGATGAAGGCATCAAGCTGACGCAGATGCGGGCGCTCTCGGCCCTGTCGCGCGGCCAGATCCCGGGGCCCGAGCAGTCCATCTCCAAGGTGGTGGTCGCCAAGACCATGCAGGACATGACGGCCTTTGCGATGGACATGGCGGAATCGGCCGGCTTCGCGGTCGAACCCGGCTCCGACATAGAAAAGCTCCAGGGCAGCTACATGTGGTCGGCGGGCCTTAGGATCGCCGGCGGCACCGACGAGATCCTGCGCAACATCATCGCCGAGCGCGTGCTGGGCCTCCCCGGCGACCTCCGCCCGGACAAGGATACACCGTTCAGCCAACTGAAGCCGCTCTAAAGCCGGAGAGCACCCCAACAGTCCAGCCTGGGTAGCACTGCCCAGGCTGGACCCAATTCGGTCTTGGCGGCCCCGGCGCCTTGTGCAACAAGGGCCGAATGACCCTCGGGCAGGAAGCTGGGCGCGCCAGCAGTGCGTGCAAAGACCCCGAGGTGGCAATCCGCCGCCCCATTCCCGTCCTCGCACTTGTCGGCTTCTCGTTCGTCTGCGCCGCCTTAATGGCCTGGCTTGCGGGCATGGATCCGCCATCGATCAATCTCGACTATTTCGTGCTGGGCGCGCTCGCCATCGGTGTTGCGCCGCGGTCGCCGGCAACCGCACGCGCCCTTCTGGTGGTGGGGTTTCCCGCCATTCTCGCCATCCAGTTCCTGCAAAGCGCCCTGCTTCCCTACATGTCGGGGCTGGCCGAAGGCCTCAGCCATGTGCGCTATGTGAGCACATGGCCCTGGCGGTCCATTTTGCCCCCCTTCCTGCTCCTGGCCGTTGCGGTTTTCGCAATCATGGTCGCCGCCCGCAGGACCGATCTCGAGAGCCAGCGCGCCTGGCCCCTTGTCGCGACGGGCGCCCTCGTGCTGTTGGCGGACGCATTCGGGCCGGCATCGTCCTTGCCGGCGCGCGTTCGGCTGTACGACGTCAATATTGCCACCAGTTCGGCGTGGGTTCTGACCACGGAAATCCGGCGATCCGCCATGGGCCCGCCCGAAGCGCTGATCCTGACCGGCCCGACCATGCGCAACGATCTCGCCCGGACCGATGCCCCGCGTATCCTCTCCATCGCGGTGGAGGCCTTCGGCATCTACAAGGATCAGCGGGCACAAGACGCGCTTGTAAAGGTCCTCGTCGACGGCCTGCCGGATTATGAGGCGGACTATGTGGAACGGGCACGGCATGGTGCCACGCTGGCGGGCGAACTGCGGGAATTGTGCGCGCTGCGGCTGAAGGGCACCCCGCCCGTCTCGATGATCGAACCCTTTGCCGATCGGTGCCTGCCCAGGATGCTACGGGATCGCGGTTGGGCAACGATCGGCCTGCACGGCCACCACGGCGGCTTCTACAACAGGGCGCCGATCTACGAGGCGATCGGCTTTGCAGAGCGTCGCTTCCGAAAGGATATGCAGCAGCCCGATCCACCGCCCTGCATGCGGTCGCTGTTCGGCGGCATCTGCGACGTGATCGTGCTGCAGAATGCGCTCGAATTCCTGTCGGCACACCCCCGCGCCCTGGCCCATGTCATCACGCTCGACACCCATTTTCCCCTGCAGCGTGATGGGCTGGCCGACCCTGTCTGCCCAATGCAGGACGACCGGATCTGCCGCTACGACACTCGGATGCGCTCGGCCCTCGAAGGCATCAGGCATGCTATCGCCAGCGCCCCGGCAGCCCCGGACATCATCTATGTCTATGGGGATCACCCGCCGCCTTTCGCCCAGGCTGATGCGCAGGATCAGTTCAAGTCCGACCGCGTTCCCGTGATCGTGCTGCGACGCCGGAAAGGCGGGCAGGAAAACTGAACCATCGCCCCTGCGGCGCCATGCCTGCCGATCCGGAGCGCTGGCGTTTTGTGACATCTGCATGACAAGGGCCATTGGCCTCGGACGATCCCGGGCCTAGAGGGGCGCGATGATTCGCCGCCACCCCCTTGCGCTCGTTGCGATCGCATCACTTGCAGCGCCGGCGGCTGCCGCAACCGAGCCGACCATTGCCGAACTGCAGCGCCAGATCGACGAGTTGAAGGTGATGGTCGAGCAGCTGAAGGCGGCGCAAAAGGTCGGCGCTCCAGCAACGGTGGCAACCCCTGCTCAGGCCCCCGTCACCGCAGCCGCGCTTGCCACAGCTGCAACACCGTCGGCGGCCCCCGCGCAGGCAACCGCCGCCGCCCCGGCCCCGCAGAGCCCCGTCACGGCAGCCACACCGGCCGCCCCCGTCATCACGGCCGAACCCGCCGCCAGGGCCCCGGCCCAGCCGGCTGCCGTACAGCAGGCCTCCGCAGCCCCGGCCGCGAAGGGCAAGGCCTGGTACGATCGGCTGCAGATCCGCGGCTATACCCAGCTGCGCGTGAACGAGATCATCTCGGGCGATGCCACCGCGCCCCCGGGCCAGTCGCGCCTGCGCTCGGTCCAGGATGCCGGTATCAGCGACCGGAACAATTTCTCGTTCCGGCGGGTCCGCCTGATCGTGCAGGGCGACATCACCGACGATGTCAGCATCTACCTGCAGCCCGACTTCGCCAGCGCCGTCAGCAACCAGTCGGTCGGCGAACGGCGCGAAGGCTTCGGCCAGCTCCGTGACGCCTATGTCGACTGGCACTTCGGCCCTGCCAGGGAATGGACGCTGCGCTTCGGCCAGTCGAAGGTGCCCTTTGGCTGGGAAAACCTGCAATCCTCGTCCAACCGCGTGCCCCTTGACCGGACGGACGCGATCAACAGCGCGGTCCCCGGCGAACGCGACCTGGGCGTTATCGCCTACTACACGCCGGTCCAGGTCGACCGCATCTGGAAGCGCCTGGCCGACGACGGCCAGAAGCTGTTCGGGAATTACGGCGCGTTCGCGCTTGCCGCCATGAACGGCCAGGGCACGAACCGCACCGAGACGAACAACGACCTCATGAAGGTGGCGATGGTCACCTGGCCGTTCGAGCTCGACGGTCTGGGCAGCGCCTTCGAGGGCCAGGTGGTGGAGGTCGGCGGATCGGGCATGCTCAATACGGTCCAGCCGGAAGTCCGCTCTGGCGGGGTCAGCTCCACCAGCTTCGACGACAACCGCGTGGTCGTGCACGCCATGCTCTATCCCCAGCCCTTCGGAATCCAGACCGAATGGACCTGGGGGCGCGGCCCCGAGTTCGACCTGAAGACCAACAGCATAGAGGAAAAGCCGCTGTCGGGCGGTTATGTGATGGCGATGTACCGGGTGCGGAAATCCCCGCTCGGCCCCTTCATCCCCTTCGGCCGCTGGCAGACCTTCCGCGGCGGCTGGAAGGCAGCACTGAATTCCCCCCGGCTTGAAACCGACGAGTTCGAGATGGGCGTCGAATTCCAGCCGATCCGGCCGCTCGAGCTTACCCTCAGCTATTCGCACATGAAGCGCCGCGAAGCCGACGAACGCCGCACCGGCGTTGCCGAGGGCGACGTGCTGCGCGCGCAATTGCAATGGAACTACTGAAGCGGCAACCCCAGCACCGCCGTCAGCTCACCGACCGCTCGCGCGCCAGCATTGCGTCCAGCTGCGTCGCCGACCAGGGTCGGCGATCGCCCGAAAGGCATCCTGCGAGACAGCGACACGTCCCATCCAATTCCCATAATCGATTGCCTATGGTTTTCGGCTGGGCAAAAGTCGGGGCCAGGTCAATAGCCGCCATCACCCCAGCACGGCCTTCACCCGCGCCTTCAGGTCGGCCTCCGGCCGGGCGCCATAATGTTCGATCACCTCGGCCGCCGCGATGGTGCCCATCACCGCACAGTCCTTCAGCGCGCGGCCCTGGGTATAGCCCGTCAGGAAACCCGCCGCGAACAGGTCGCCCGCGCCAGTGGTATCGAGCACGCGCACGGCCGGCGTCACCGGCACCTCCCAGCGCCCCGAGCCGTTCACCACGATCGCGCCCTTTTCGCTGCGCGTCACAACGGCCAGCGGAACGGCCGCCGCCAACCCTTCGATCGCGGCTTCCATGCTGTCGGTCTGGAACAGGCTCTTCGCCTCATTCTCGTTGGCAAAGGCGATATCGACCTGGCCGCTGCGCATCATGTCCAGGAACTCGGCGCGATGGCCTTCCACGCAGAACACGTCCGACAGGGTCAGCGCCACCTTGCGATCTGCCGCACGTGCAATCGCCTTAGCCTTGCGGATCGCGCGGATGGGGGCCGGCGGGTCCCACAGATAGCCTTCGAAATAGGTGATGGCAGCCGCCTTCACCATCGCCTCGTCGACGTCGGGCTCGTCCACTTCCTGGCAGGACCCCAGGAAGGTGTTCATCGTCCGCTGTGCGTCGGGGCTGACGATGATGAGGCACTGGCCCGTGGGCGGCCCGCTGGTGGCGGCCGGCGTGCGATAATCGACCCCGGCGGCGCGAATGTCGTGCGCGAACACCCGGCCAAGCTGGTCGTCGGAGACCCGGCCCACGAAGGCGGCGCGACCGCCCAGCGCGGCGATGCCGGCGCTGGTGTTTGCGGCCGAACCGCCCGAAATCTCGCGGCCGGGACCCATGCTGGCATAGAGCTCCGCCGCTTCGGGCGCCGAAATCAGCCGCATCGAGCCCTTGGGAATGCCCTTCTCCGTGAGGAAGCTGTCCGGATGGGCTGCAAGCACGTCGACAATGGCATTGCCGATCGCGAGAACGTCATAATGGTCGACCAAGCAGGGCTCCTGATGCGGGAAGGCGTTGTGCCGCCGCTAGCATCGGACGCCGCCGGGCGCTAGACGGCGGCCCATGCGGATCGCCCCCCTTCTTGCACTTGCCCTGCTGGCAGGCTGCGCCACCGCGCCCAAGGAGCGGCAACCCGTCGCCCCGCCGCCCCCACAGGGGATGGAGCAGCTGCTCGACAAGCCGCCCGAAGTCGCGCTTGCGCTGCTGGGCAAGCCGCGCCTCGACAAGCGCGAGGGCCAGGCCCGCCAGCTGCAGTTCGCCAGCGGCTGCGTGCTCGACATCTGGTACTATCCGAAACCCGGCCCGGCGCTGGTTGCCACCCACGCAGATGCCCGGCTTGTCGACGGGCACGATTTTGCGGCGGGGGACTGCCTGCAGATGCTGATCCGCGCCAAGGCGCCGCCGCCGATCACGCCCACCCCGGCGCCGGCGCCGGCGAAGAAGGCCCCGAAACGGAAGGGCTGCCCGCTCAGGGCCGGTTGCGGATCCTGACGGCGAGTGCATGGGCCGACAGGCCTTCGGCATCCGCAAGCGTTGCCGTTGCATCGGCAAGTGCTGCAAAGCCCTGCGCGCCCGCTTCCAGCCAGGTGGTGCGCTTCAGGAAATTGTGCACGCCAAGGCCTCCCGAAAAGCGCGCGCGCCGGCCTGTCGGCAGCACATGGTTCGGCCCACCGATATAGTCGCCGATCGGCTCGGGCGTGTGGCTGCCGAGGAATACGGACCCTGCATGGCGAATCGCCCCGAACAGCGGCGCCGGATCGGCCACCATCAGCTCCAGATGCTCGGGCGCCAACGCGTCCGACAGGGCTGCCGCCTCGGACAGGTCCTGCACCAGGATGATGGCGCCATAACCGTCCCAGCTCTCACGGGCCGCCTCCTCCGTCTCCAGCGTCGGCAGCAGCCGCTCTACCCACTCGGCCACCGCATCGGCCAGCGTCGGGCTGTCGGTGATCAGGATCGACTGGGCGACGGGGTCATGCTCGGCCTGGCTCAGCAGGTCGGCCGCGATCCAGTCGGGCCGGGCCAAGGCATCCGCGATCACCAGTATCTCGCTGGGCCCCGCCACCATGTCGATGCCGACCGTGCCATAGAGCTGGCGCTTCGCCTCTGCCACCCAGGCATTGCCCGGGCCGACGATCATGTCGCAGCGGGGCACAGGTGCCGTGCCATAGGCAAGGGCCGCGATCGCCTGGGCCCCGCCGATGCGGAACACGCGGGCGACGCCTGCCAGCTCTGCCGCCAGCATCACCAGCGGGTTCAGCCGGTTGTCGGGCGTCGGCGTCACCATCACAAGTTCGTCGACACCGGCCACCTGCGCCGGAATCGCGTTCATCAGCACGGACGAGGGATAGGCTGCCCGCCCGCCCGGCACATAGAGCCCGGCGCGTTCCACGGCCGTCCAGCGCCACCCGGCCCGCACGCCGGTCGCGTCGGAATGGCTGCCGTCGGCCGGGCGCTGGGCATCGTGAAAGGCGCGGATTCGCCCGGCGGCCAGCTCCAGCGCCGCGCGCTGGTCTGCCGGCACCCGGGCAATCGCCGACGCCCGCTCTGTCGTGGAAACCTCGGCGCTGCCGGCCGACAGGAGCACCCGATCGAACTTCTCGGTCAGGTCGGTAACCGCCCGAAAGCCTTCGCGCTTCACGCGCTCCAGAATCTGCGCCACCTGGCCGGCAACGCCCCTGTCGGGCTCGCGCGTGTCGGCCTCAAGGGCTGCAAAGCGCGCTGTGAAATCGGCATCGGTGGTGGAAAGTCGCTGCATCAGGCGGCCGCCCGCGTCACGACGCCCCTGAAGGCCTCCACCAGCCGGGCCACCTCGGGCATGGTCTTGAAGGCCGCCCGGTTCACCACCAGCCGGGAGGTCACTTCCAGGATCGTCTCGCGCTCCACCAGGCCATTTTCCTTCAGCGTCCGCCCTGTCGACACCAGGTCGACGATCCGCGGCGCCAGCCCCAGCAACGGGGCAAGCTCCATCGCGCCGTTCAGCTTCACGCATTCGGCCTGGATGCCCTGGGC
>JBKDAC010000106.1:0-778 GCA_046316515.1 Sandaracinobacter sp.
ATGGTCCCGCTGTTTTTCCTTGCGCCGGAATTCCGGGGGGTGTGCTTCGGCGAGGCCGGCGTGCAACCCGTCTGTGGTGCGCGGACGCAGGATCAGGCGGACATGGTTGTCCATCAGGCACCGATTGCCACGCTGGGTGACTTGGTGCGGGACGCCGGGGCGTACGACGCGGGATAGGCAAGCCATGGCGCATCGTGACACGGAACATCGCGGGCGTCTAATTTACATACTGTTGTCTAATTGCTTTTTTGTTTGATGGTTCTGGCCTTGGACTATGGTTGTCTTCGTGGTCATGGACTGGGCGTGTGCCCTGGTTTGTCCATACCGCATGATCGCGGTCAGGCGGTGGTTGGTGGATGTCCCTGATGTCCCCGGCGTGGTTTGGGCCACGACAGTATAAGCGGGATCGCCCGGTTTTGGCCTTCGGTCCTCGTGCTGCCGGGCTCTAATCCGTGCTGGTGGAAACCAGGGGGTCACGTCACGCGCGACCGCGATTGCGACGCCCAGCCTTTTGAACGGCGTGCGCAGTGCGTCCGCTTGGGGGTGGACACCGGACAGGCGCGACGCGGTCAGCTCCGCCAGGGCATTGGTCGAGGGACGCGGGGGTGTTGCGTCGGATCACAACACGGCTGGCGCCGGTTCAGGCACCTTCTCTTCCCGGGCAACCCGGTCCGCCAGACCACCATAGCTGCCCCGGATGAGCTGCAGCAGGATGACGGACACGACCAGGCTGGCGCCGAAAATGGTGGCAACAATCGCGGTCAGCGCGGCCCCAGAC
>JBKDAC010000107.1:0-1862 GCA_046316515.1 Sandaracinobacter sp.
GTGTAAAAGGCCTTGAGCGTAGTGAGCCCCTCCGGACCAGCAAACAGGAAGGGCGCCATCAGCGCACCGGTGCTGACGCCGGTGATTACGGCGAATTCGGGAAGGCGCCCGCTTTGCTGGAGGCCTGTGAGAAAGCCGACGCCGAACGCGCCGTCGGGGCCGCCGCCGGACAGGGCGAGAACCTCATGGGGACCGGCGTAAGGGGCGGCCTGCAGCTGCGGCAGGTCCCTGGCCTCCAGCCGCAGATCCGGCGCACGCCGCGACAGGGCTGACACATCCTCCGGGGCGAGCGCCGGGCGCGGCACGGTCGCGCAGCCGGCGAGTGCCGGAAAGGCAAGTGCCAGTGCGGTGCGCCTTATGGAGGGCCGGATCGGCATCAGCGGGCTTTCTTTGCCGGCCGTTCCGCGATCCGGGCGTCCGCCTTGCCAGTGTCGGGAACGGCCGGCAGGGTGAACCGTTCCGGTGCAATCTCGGCTTCGGAAAGGCTCGCAAGCTCGACCTTTTCCGCGATCCGCAGAACCGTGCCGAGCTCGCGCTGCCAGCCGCCAAGCCGGTCGAGTTCGGGCAGCATTGCAGTGGCGATCCGGGGATCGGCCTGCCGGACCTGGTCAGCGAGGTTGCGGATCAACCGGCCGACCAGCTGGCCGGCAGCGGCAGCAGCAGGGTCGTCGGTTGCAACGATCTCTACAGGTGCATCGGTTCCAAGCCCGGTTACGGCAAGCCGCCGGCCTGAGAAGCCCGCAACGGTCGCCTTGTCCTGAAGGGCGGTGAAGCGGACATTGGCCGTGTTGCTGCCCGTATCCAGGCCGCGCAGCAGGGCGACCATTGGGCTGAAGCGGTGGACCAGGCTTGTCAGATCCCTGACGCGGGGTTTCCGGCCACTGCTGTCCGACAAATAGGCGCGGCCTTCGGCGACGAGAATGTAGGTGTCCTTGCCGAAGTTCAGCCGCATTGTGCCTCGGGCATTCTCTTCGATGAGGATGGCCCCCGTCGGGAGCCGGTAGCTGACGCTGGTGTCCGCAAGGGCGGGAGACGCCAGCAGGATGCTGGCAAGAAACAGGCAAGGGCGAGGGATCATGGAGGCTCCGTTCAGTGCTGCCGGGCGCCTTCATCGCCCGGCAGCCTTGCAGGAAGCTTGCAGCGGTTGCGGGCGAGGGGGACCAGCGCCATAGCGCAGCAGAACGGAAATGGCTTTCGCAGTGGAGCGCGGTGTGGCGGCGGATCGCAAGCGGGCAATATGCAGCGAGGCTTAAAAGGCGTGTGAGGGGGATGCTTTGGTGACATCTGTTCCTGCCTTGGAGGATGCTGGTCAGGTCGGCGTTGTCCGCGCCATGTCTGCGGCGGCGGCCGAATGGACATTGGTTGCGGGTTTTGCAGAGGATCGGAGTGACGAAATGTCGAAGAGCAACAGAATCAGCACCTTGATCGCCGAACTCGACGCCAGCCGCGAGCTTAAGCATGACGAAAAGCGGCTTTACAAGCCGGCCATCGAAGGCGTGGTGGAAGATCAGTATTTTCGCATTTGGCCGAACCAGGATTATCCGCAGCGACTTGAATGGAGAAACTTTCCGAGTGGGCTTGATATTCCGCGCCAAGATAATCGACTTTCCCCAGGAAAGTCAGTCAATTCGATTTCTGAGCCTGATTTGAAATTTCGCGCTGACGCGATCAAGATGGTCGACTACTACAGTATTAATGCATACTGCAATTTTGTTTCAGACCGCTTTGCTGACTTTATTGAACAGCATGCACCGGGCACAATCGAACGTCGCCGCGTGAAGGTCAAGGCCAGGGACGCTGTGGTTGACTTTAATCTCGTGATCCCGCGCAACATGATCGAAGCCGTTGATACGGAGCGGACC
>JBKDAC010000108.1:0-4697 GCA_046316515.1 Sandaracinobacter sp.
CTTCCACCCCGTGAACGCCGGCCGCCTGGCGACCGGGCTCGATGGCTTCGTGCCCTGCACCCCGCTGGGCTGCCTGCGCCTGCTGGAGGCGACGCTGGGCGATCTGTCGGGCGCGGACGCTCTGGTGATCGGCCGCTCCAACATCGTGGGCCGGCCGATGGCCTCGCTGCTGATCTCGGCCTCTGCCACCGTCACGGTCGCGCACAGCCGCAGCCATGATTTGCCGGCGCTTGCCCGGCGGGCCGACATCGTGATTGCGGCGGTCGGCCGGCCGGAAATGGTGCGTGGGTCGTGGCTGAAGCCGGGCTGCACCGTGATCGACGTGGGCATCAACCGGGTGGCGAAGGAATCCGGTGTTGGCACGCGGCTGGTGGGCGATGTCGCCTTTGCCGAGGCGGCGGATGTCGCCGCGCACATCACGCCGGTGCCGGGCGGCGTCGGGCCGATGACGATCGCCTGCCTGATGGAAAACACGCTGAAGGCAGCGTCGCGGGGATGACGCTTCCCATCGACCTGTTCTTGTCGGCGCTGGTCACGCTGCTGGTCGTCATCGATCCGCCGGGCGCGGCGCCCATCTTTGCCAGCCTGACCACCAATGCGACCGATTCCGCCAGGCGCGCCATGGCCTGGCGGTCGGTGCTGATTGCGTCGGGCATTCTGTTGGCCTTTGCAGCATTCGGCGAACCCTTCCTGGCGGCACTTGGCATCAGCCTGGATGCCTTTCGCGTGGCGGGTGGCATCATGCTGTTCCTGATCGCGGTGGACATGGTGTTCGAAAAGCGCACCAAGCGCCGCGAGGAGCGGGCGCAGGCGGTGGAGCAGGAGGATGTGTCGGTCTTCCCGATGGCGATGCCGATGATCGACGGGCCGGGCTCAATCGCGGCCGTGATGCTGCTGACGGCCCGGGCGGACGGGCCGGCCGAAACTGCGGCAGTCTATCTTGCGCTGGTGATCGTGCTGGTGCTGACGCTGGTGGCGCTGCTGGCAGCGGGGCCGATCATGCGCCGCGTGGGCGCCAAGGTGGAGGCGATGATCACCCGCTTGCTGGGCGTGATCCTGGCCGCGCTTGCCGCCCAGATCGTGATCGACGGGCTGAAGGGTGCTTTCGGCTGACATTGGCAGACATGCCATGGTTAATTTTCGAAAGGATAACAGGGGGCACAGCTGTCGGAAATTTTGATACTTGCAGCAAAAGCGGCGATGCTGGTGGCGATGCCCGCGCTGCCACCGTCACCTTCAACTACGAACTGCCGCGCGACGTCTACAGCAACGGCACCAACTATCCGATCACCTTCTCCAAGATGGGCTATCTGCATAAGCTGTCGACCAGCGACAACCGCCCGCTCACCTACTTCGGCCATTATCTGCCGGCGCTGGATGGCGGCGACCAGCTGGAGTTCCTGAAGTACGGCACCGTTTTGGCAACGATCACCCCGGCGAACGTCATCGCGAAGACCGGCGCCTGCCCGAACGCCCTCAACCCCTATTGCGGCAACCCCAGGGGTGCGTTCGCAGGGGCGGTCAAGCACGAGCAGTTCGCCTTCATCAACGTCTGTTTTTTCCGATGGCGCCAGCTTCATGCAATCTGCATTTTCGAGAATTTCGATCAGGGCGGCTATGAGTCCGACAACCACACCGTCGGCTGCTTCTTGAACAAGGACGGCGTGGTTTCCGAACCCGCAACCTGGGCGATGTTGAACGCCGGCTTCGGCCTGGTCGGCCTTGCGGCGCGCCTTCGGCAGACACCTGCAGCCGCTGCCTCGGCCTGACGCGCCGACCCCGCCACACGGGCCTGTACGGCATCCCGGCGCGCAGGGCGGCCGGCCTGTCCCGAGTCGTCGTCTCTGGGCGTCGTCTTTGGGCTTCGGGGCATGTGGCAAGGTGTGCGCCGCGGGCAATTATCCCCGCCCCTTGCACTTTTGCTGAAGCATGGTGACATTGGACCGAAAGCAGTGAGTCTTCTGCTCGCTGCCGGTCAGGAAGGTCACATGCCCTCTTTTTCGCGGGACCTCGAATCCACCCTTCACAACGCGCTCGCCGAGGCAAGTCGCCGTCGCCATGAATATGCAACGCTGGAGCATCTGCTGCTCGCCCTCATCGGCGATACGCATGCCTCGGTGGTGATGAAGGCATGCGGAGTCGATCTCGACGAACTGTCTGCCCAGGTGACGCGCTATCTCGACACCGAGCTCGGCAGCCTGAAGGCCGACAGCAGTGTCGATCCCTCGCCCACCGCCGGCTTCCAGCGAGTGGTGCAGCGCGCGATCCTGCATGTGCAATCCTCGGGCCGCGAGGAAGTGACAGGCGCCAATGTGCTGGTCGCCCTCTTCTCCGAGCGCGAAAGCCACGCCGTCTATTTCCTGCAGCAGCAGGACATGACGCGGCTGGATGCCGTGTCGTACATCAGCCACGGGATCGCCAAGACGCCCGGCATGTCCGAGCCCAAGTCCCCCAAGGGTGCCGAGGAACAGGCCGAGCCGCGCGAGGACAAGCGCGAAGGCCGGCAGAAGGCGACGGAATCCGCGCTGAAGCAGTTCACCGTGAACCTGAACGAGAAGGCAAAGACCGGGAAGATCGACGTGTTGATCGGCCGCGAGGCCGAAGTCGACCGTACCATCCAGATCCTCTGCCGCCGCTCGAAGAACAATCCGCTTTATGTGGGTGATCCAGGTGTCGGGAAAACCGCGATTGCCGAGGGGCTGGCGCGCAAGATCATCGAGGGCAATGTCCCCGATGTGCTGAAGTCCGCTGTCATCTATGGGCTCGACATGGGCGCGCTGCTGGCGGGCACGCGTTATCGTGGTGACTTCGAGGAGCGGCTGAAGAATGTGGTGAGCGAGCTGGAGAAGCTGCCCCATGCGGTGCTCTTCATCGACGAGATCCACACCGTGATCGGCGCTGGGGCCACCAGCGGCGGGGCGATGGACGCGTCGAACCTGCTGAAGCCCGCGCTTTCGGGCGGCTCCATCCGCTGCATCGGCTCGACGACCTACAAGGAGTTCCGCAATCACTTCGAAAAGGACCGCGCCCTGCTGCGGCGGTTCCAGAAGATCGACGTGAACGAGCCGACGGTCGAGGACACGATCAAGATCCTGACCGGCCTGAAGCCTGCCTTCGAGAAGCACCACAAGGTGCGCTACACGCCCGACGCCATCAAGTCGGCCGTCGAGCTGTCGGCGCGCTACATCAACGACCGCAAGCTGCCCGACAAGGCGATCGACGTGATCGACGAGAGCGGCTCGGCCCAGATGCTGGTGCCGGAAGCCAAGCGCAAGCGGGTGATCGGCACCAAGGAGATCGAGGCCGTGGTCGCCACAATGGCGCGCATCCCGCCCAAGTCCGTCTCCACCGACGACAAGAAGGTGCTGGTGAACCTGGAGGCTGACCTGAAGCGCGTGGTCTTCGGGCAGGACAAGGCGATCGAGCTGCTGGCCTCAGCCATCAAGCTGAGCCGTGCGGGCCTGCGCGAACCGAACAAGCCGATCGGCAACTACCTCTTCTCGGGCCCCACCGGCGTCGGGAAGACTGAGGTTGCCCGCCAGCTGGCCGCCATCCTGGGCATTCCGCTGACCCGCTTCGACATGTCGGAATATATGGAACGCCACTCGGTCAGCCGCCTGATCGGCGCTCCTCCGGGCTATGTCGGCTTTGACCAGGGCGGCCTGCTGACCGACGCCGTCGATCAGAATCCGCATTCGGTGCTGCTGCTGGACGAGATCGAGAAGGCCCACCCCGACCTGTTCAACATCCTGCTGCAGGTGATGGACAACGGGAAGCTGACCGACCACCACGGCAAGACGGTCGATTTCCGCAACACGATCCTGATCATGACCACCAACGCCGGTGCTGCCGACATGCAACGCGAAGGCGTGGGCTTTGGCGCCGGCGCCCGGGTGGGCGAGGACGAGGAAGCGATCAAGCGGATGTTCACGCCGGAATTCCGCAACCGGCTGGATGCGATCGTGCCCTTCGATTACCTGCCGCCGTCGATCGTCGCCCGCGTCATCGACAAGTTCATCATCCAGCTGGAGCTGCAGCTGGCCGAGCGCGACGTCCACATCGCGCTGGCCGAGGAAGCGAAGAACTGGCTGATCGAGCGTGGCTATGACCGGCTCTATGGCGCCCGCCCCCTGGGCCGCCTGATCCAGGAGACGGTCAAGCGCCCGCTGGCCGACGAACTGCTGTTCGGGAAGCTGGTGAACGGCGGCGAGGTGCGCGTCCATGTGAAGGACGACAAGCCCGCCTTCGAGATCATCGCGGCCGCGCCCAAGCCGAAGCGCCGCAAGAAGAAGGTGGCGGCCCTGCCCGCGCCGAGCGAGGAAAAGGACTGAGACAGCAGGGCGTCGGGGCAACCCGGCGCCCCTTCTCAATGTTGCCGATCCTTGCCTGTCTCTTTCGGGTGAACCTCGTTACCCTGCCCGCCTTCCGGGCGGACAAATCAGCAGCGCTCAGCGGCACTCAGCCGCGCCCGCCGTGCCCGAGGGGCGGATGCTCGCGCTCGCGGCCCTCGGGGGAACGCCGGCGGCCTATGCCGTCCGTCGCATCTGGCAGCACAAGGCCCGATTCTGTTGAAAAACTCTTGGCTTGATGTGTAGTTAAGTATCTGATTCAGTACGCATCTGCTTGGTAGGGGATGCGGTGATGATGGGCGAGCGTTGCGTTGATCAGGCGGCGTTGTTCTACGCGTTCTCGCTTGA
>JBKDAC010000109.1:0-3893 GCA_046316515.1 Sandaracinobacter sp.
TCAAACCCTGCCGTTTGCCTCCCCGTCCACCGGACGAACCCAAACGCCAAAGGAGGCAGGCATGAAAACCGACTACGCAATCATTCACAAAAACTGGAACGGCATCGAAATCGAAATTCGCTGGATCGCCGATTACGTCTCATTCGACGACGGACAATCAATGGCACATCTTGAGGTCGAAAGCGTAAAGCCAGCACGCGCGCCGCTCCCGATCACCGAAACAGGATATCGCTCGCACTTCATTAATCGCAGCAATGTCGATCACATGGGCGGCCCCGAGGCCTATGTCGAAGCATGGATCGATGAAATGTCTCACACCCACGCATGGCGGGAAACCGCCGCCGCATCGCGTCAGCTCGCGCTCTTTTGAGCGCGAGTTATCCGTTCAGCTTCGCTTCGAGAGCGCCAATCGCCGTCATCAGATCATCGAACGACGGCGGCGCGACCATGAACATTTCTGCCATGGCTGCATAATCTGCGCGGAGGCGTTCGCGCAGCTCTTCAGTTGGCAGCAGTCGCAACGAGCCAAGTGTCGCGGTATCGTATGACGCCTTCTTGTCGGCGAACATCAGGCTCTTGTTGAGCACGACCCTGGCGAGTAGGTCAGGGGCCTTCATTGCGGCATCGTCGATGCCTTTCTCAGCCAACATCGCCGTGTCGTAATAGTGACGCGACATTTCCGGCAGCAGCTTGGTGCCATGATGAAGTGCGTGCAGGATCGTGACCTTCTCCCAGAATGTTCGCTCAACTGACAAGGTCGCGACGGAGACCGTTGCGTCAGGTAACTCGTCCGGAAATACCTGAGCGAGGTAGGAGATGATCGTTTTGGATTCCGATGGTTCGGTTTCGCCTCGCGCGCCGAATTCGAGTTTGATGCGCGGGCGGATATAGCCGTCCTCACCTTCACCGAATTTGCCGACGCCATATCCGCCGGCTCCATAGCCCCCGCCATAGTTCAGCAACTTCGGATACTCGAAGAGGATCGTTTGCGCGTCGTTATCCTCGGGATCGATCAGCACTGACCAACCGCCGCTTGTGCCAAGCGCCTCGGCAATCGCATTGCTGAGCGCGGGAAGTGCAATCTCTTGCACGTATCTTTGCGCGACAGCCTTAAGCGCTTTCGTGCGTCGCTCGCGCTCCTTGCCGCTGATGTCATCTTCCATCGGCGGCTTGGTATCGCTGATCATCGGCGCGTTGCGCCCGATGGTGAGATCGATGTCTTCCGAGAAGCGCTCGATGATCCCGTAGGCTTTGGAGAGGGACGTGCCGCCTTTGAAGGTGAGATTGTCCGCCAACACAGGAACAGACATCAGACGACGCAGAGTCCAGCAGACCCAGAAATCCTTTTCGATGATGATCGGCGTCACATCGCGGCGAGCTGCCGCTTCATTGATGAATGCCAGACGATCATCATCACCACGACGCGCAAACTCATCCATGCAGCACCATGCCGATCTTGAGCACGGCATCGCTCATCCATCCTGGCATAAGCGGCTGTGCTTTCTTGAGTGCTTTGAGATCACGATCATCAAGCCGCGCGGCGAGACGACGAATGAGATCATCATCAACGCTGGCCTTACCGACATGGGCAAGCATTTGAAGCACCGCGTTCGCATTGTCCGACCCATCATCGAGAATGGGTGCGCGTGATCGCTTGAGCGCGATCGTGCGACCCGCCACTTTCTTCACGCGCGTCACCCCGCTGGTTGCGTAACTCGATTTCGCCGGAACCTGCGTCGAGATGCCGAGGCGGTTGGCCGACTGAGCACCGGAGACGACGACCTTGTCGCCGCTCTGCGTCGCAACTGCCTGGACGATGGTGTCAGCGTCAGGCGTGAGTGCACCTAAGCGATCATGTAGCTTGGGGTAGTCATAGAGGCCGCGCCCGATGCGCCGGATGTGCCCCGCCTGCACGAGACGGGTGAGCGCCATGTCCACGGATGCACGTGTGCCGAGGTCGAGAAAGTCCTTGGGCGTAAAGGCCCAACCGCGCCCTTTCCCTCGCACTCGCTTGATGATTCTATCGGCAACAGCAGACATTTTTCCCGTCCTTCTTGTTAGATAATACCATAGTTTTTTCTAACAAGCAATCCATGCCTTGGGAGGGGTAAAATCTAAGTTTTATACAGGTATACTGTCATATCAAAACCATAAGTGCTTATCTCACTAGCTCTATCCGAGATCAAGGCCTCGATCCCGCTTCGGGCGCATAGCGGTGGCATTCCGTCCGCGATCCTTATCGCGCTCGGCTTCGCCCTCGCGCATCCGGCGGAACTTGGCTGCGTCCCGATACAGACCGAGGATGCGTTCAGCTTCCTTGCGGCGGTTCTCTTTGATCAGCTCTTGAAGGGCTTGGCGATCCTTGTGCTGAGCACGGATCAGAGCGTGCCGCTCATGGCTATCGCGCTCGCGCGCAAATTTGGCCTCCATCTCATTCTGTTTGCGAGTCTTGAAATATCGACCCGTCAGGAAGTCCCATGCACCGGCAATGCCTTTGCGCAGACGTGATGCGCGAATGCGTTGCTCTTCGTTCCAACGGGTTTCGAGTCTGGTATCGAAGGCTTGGCGTTCAGCTTGATGCTGAACCTTGAGCGCTTCGCGCTTGGCTATCAGGGGTTCCATGTTGCGATGGGCAATGCGCTTTGCCTCAGCAATGTAAGTCGAGAGGCGGGGTGCGATCTCTGTCGCGATGCGTTCGCGAGTTTCCGCGACGGACATGAGCTTTGACGAATCGCCGAGCCGTGCCGCGATGTCCGCTTTCTTGTCCGGAATGATGCGCGAGAGGGAATAGACATCGCCGTCAGTGGTGACGGCGACGAAGCCTCGTCTGTCACCGCGCGCGAGAAAGAGGCCGCGCTCTTCGAGCGCAGCCGCGAAGCTCTTTGCGTTGTCCGCTTGCCGGTAGCATTCGATAACTGCACCGCGCAGCTCGCGCGGATCGATACTTGCACGCTTGGCTTGCTGCCATTCGTCCAAGGAGAAATTGCGATGATCGCGGAGCTGCGGATTCTCGAATCCGCGCGGCATCTTCCACCCGTTTTCGAGATAGACCTCTTTCGCCAACACCTGGAGCTTGTTCTTGAAGAAGGGAAGATCGATTGCCGTCATGGTCTCTGCGTTGATGCGCGACCAGACGGCATGACAATGTCTGCGACCTTCTTTTTCGTGAAAGACGATCACGCGCGGCTGACCGGTGAGGCCGAGCCGCTCTTCGATATCGCTGATCACTTTCTCGAACACTTCGACGCGCACGGACTCGTGCGCGGGAGGGCTGAGTGACATCGAGAAGAGATACTGTCTGCACTTCGTGCCGCGCGCTGCCGCATAGGCTTCGTTCATCGCGCCCATGACCGTATCAGAGATGAAGCCCGACACTTCATGAATCTCGACATGCTCATTCTCTTCCGTCTTGAGGAGATGGTTCCCAAGCTGACGACCACCGCTGCGCTTGGAGGCTTTGAAGATCATAGGCGCGCATCCAGATCGAGCGCTTCGATCAAAAGCTGCCGCATGCGCGTGACTTCCTGCACAGCCGTGAGCAGCGCTTCCTCGGTCTCTGGTGTGACCGGAAGGCTGCCCGTGTTCGCGGCCTTCGCGAGTTGGTTCACATTGTTCGCCAGTCGCGATTGACCGAGCATCGCCAAGAGCTGCGCAAGAGCGCGATGATCCTTCACCGGAAACTTGCCACGACGACGCGGCGCGATCCAATCAGGATCAAGCAGGCGCGCGCGGATATAGCCGCCGAGCGACATACCAGCGGCATCGGCTTCGATCTTCGCTCGCTCTTCGAACGTGAGGCGAAGCGAGAAGGGAGGCGGACGACGGCTACCCATGGCCGACCTCCATTCCGTCATCATCCGAATGACGCTTCTTCGGTCCGCGAGAGGTTGGAC
>JBKDAC010000110.1:0-408 GCA_046316515.1 Sandaracinobacter sp.
ACTCTGCTGGCCCCTGCCCTCAACGGTGCCGCAGCACAGGGCCTTGTTGGCCAGGCGCTTCCAGCCCTGGTATCGGCTGACGATCGCGACACCCTGCTGCAGCAGCTGGGCGCTGTGCTGTCCGGTGCCGCCGGCGGTAGCCCGCGCGCCTTCCAGCTCGCGGATGGCCGCCCTGTGTCGCTTGTTGCCACCCTGTTCCGCCAGCAGCGGGCCAGCCTGCTGCTGGTGCGGCTGCGGGCAGTCGGCGACGTCGAGCCCGCGCGCGAAGACATCCCGCTCGAAGCCGTGCTGGAACGGATCCCCGACGCCTTCGTCCTGGTGGATCGCAACGGAATCATCCGGGCCGTCAATGCCGCCTTCCTGGATCTGACGGGCGTGCCGCGGGCCGAGCAGGCCACGGGCGAGCAC
>JBKDAC010000111.1:0-756 GCA_046316515.1 Sandaracinobacter sp.
ACGCCGACGCTCGGCGCCCGAAAATACCGTGATCTGACCCATCGCACCGTCGCTAACCTCGGTGCAAACACCAGTGCTTGCACCGGTGCTACGTCGCAGCACCCGCCAAACCAGGCAAGGCGGCCCTCACCGGAGGCTTACCCATGCGCATGGGTTGGAACAGATGTTCCACGGTCGTTTAGACTGGTATCTGGTAAAGATGCGCGACACTGAAGATGCTCAGATTGAAAAGGCAAAGGTGGCGCTCAAGTCCTCGCTGGACAGCCTGACGGAGACGCTTGCCGATGTGCATTGGCCTGCCCACAATGACCAATCAGGCGAAGATTATGTGTTAACCGACGAGCAGTGGGCCGATATCCTGCGAAAGGCAGAGGAAGGGAAGGCACTGGCAAGCGAAAAGGTTAGCGCAGTGTGGCGAGATAACCAGGATCTGGTGGCGGCGCAGGAAGCATGGATGAACAGCCTGAGTCGAAAGATTGCCCAACTGGACCTCAGCATAGCCAGAGACAGCTAGTGCGGCCGGTCTACTGGGTCGTACCGGGATGCCGCAGGCCGAATGCAATTAGTTGCGATCGACCTAGCCTTGCGGCTCGCAGACGCAAGTTCATTTGGCGTCACTAGAGCGTTTTCCGATCAGTTTGCATCATATCCGCAGGAGCTGAAGTAGTTGGCGCATTCGGTGGGCTGGAAGATGTCGACGAGCTTGCCGATGAGGTCCCAGAGGCCGCTGACGGTGCGCTCGCCTTCTTTTCGCAG
>JBKDAC010000112.1:0-1075 GCA_046316515.1 Sandaracinobacter sp.
CCCCTCCAGCGCCAAGATGCGATAGGGCAGCCCCATGATGTAGGGCGTCAGGTGGATGGGCAACATCCGCCCGCCGCCGCTCGCAGCCTCGCCCGCAAGCCACTGGAAGGCATCGCGCATCTGCTCCGCAAGGCTGTCGGCCGACTGCTGCTGCACGGTGATGATCTGCCGGTCCGACAGTTCGTGGTTCAGCGGCAGGTTGATGAGGCCGTTGGCAAACCGCCAGGGCAGCTCGTCGTTCACCCAGTCGCAGCACCAGCGCACCCCCGCCGCGCGCAGCAGGTCCACCGTGTTCCAGCTCTGCGACCGCGCGATCGACAGCCACCCCTCGGGCCGCCGTCCGGTCGCCGCCCCCAGCCGGTCCAGCGTATCCCGGATCAGCGCCCGCTCGTCCGCCTCTGGCAGCCCCGTCGCGATCGTCCCGTTCATGTCGGTCGAATGGGCGACAATTTCGTGGCCATCGGCAAGAATCGCCTGCAGCAGTTCGGGATAGCGCTCGGCCACCGCCGCATTGGTCGCGAACGAGGCCCGCACCCCATGCGCGCGGAACGCCTCGAGGAAGCGCCACACCCCCACCCGGTTGCCATAGTCCCGCGCAGTATAGTGGCGATAATCCGGATAGGCCGTCTGCATGTGCCCCGGCGCCCGGAACGGCGTGTCGGTGGGCGTCAGCGGAAACCATTCCAGACTCACGCAGATCCACACGGCAACCCGCTTGCCGCCTGGCCACTGCACAGGCGGCCGCTGGTGCAGCGCAGACCAGGCATAGAGGTCATGGTCATAGCCCTCTCGGCGAAGCGGGTAGTCGAGATAGGCAGGATCGAGCGTCATGACGCCACCCCCTCCTGCGCTGATGTCCACGCATCGGGCGTGTTGCCGATCGACGAATTCCAGGCGTCGACGATCTCGCCCGCCCGCGCGATCCAAGCGCGCCCGTCAGCCGCGATATGCCGCAGCGCCTCCTCGAACGGCCCGATCCGATGCGGCTGCCCGATCAGATAGGCGTGCAGCGGGATGCACATCACCGTCCCACCCTCGTCCGCCAGCCGCTCATACTGGCGGATCAGCGCATCGG
>JBKDAC010000113.1:0-2255 GCA_046316515.1 Sandaracinobacter sp.
GCCGGTAGCAGCGCGCTGGGGGACGCTGTGCCCAGCGGGCCGAACTCCTGGTCCCCCATCAGCACAGGGGCCGCAGAGGTCAGCAGGGCAGAGCGCAGATCCTCGATCAGCTGTTCAGGGTGCGAAGGCAAAGAAGGCGCCTCCGCTCCACAGGCCCAGCTGCCCGCCCGTCCGTTCCTGTTCCGCCAGCGCCATGTCGGCCAGCTGATAGAAGACCGGCCGGTTCACCAGCGCCTCCAATGGCCGGTCTCGGCCCCCTCGCACATGCAGATAGGGCCTGGGCGTCCCGTCGGCTGCGGTTTCCACGCGCAACGGATTGTTCGGTCCGGCCACCACGATGTCGTCGGTCAGCAGGCGGAACGCAAGTGTCCGGTCGGCGCCGTCCCCCTCGCTCGTCGCCTCCACCGCGAGAAAGGCCGCATCCTCCACTCGAATGCTCAGCTTTTCCACTGGGGTCACAAGAACATAGCTGCCATCTGCCTCACGCCGCAGGATGGTGGAAAACAGCTTTACCAAGGCAGGACGGCCGATCGGCGTGCCGCCATGCAGCCAGGTGCCGTCGGCCTTGATTACCATGTCGCTGTCGCCGCAATGGCTGGGGTTCCACTGCTCCACCGGCGGCAGCCGCCGTTCGGCCACCGCGCGTGCGATGTCCGCCAGCGATGCGCGGGAGAGATCCAGCACGTCGGGCCTGATGGGTTCCGCCGTCGACACCATGGGCCGGACATGGAGCCCGAGGCGGAGCCGGTCAAGCCCGCCGCTGCACCCCGTCAGGCCGCTGCGCTGCTCTCGGGCGTTGCGGCCACCAGGGTGGCGGGCCCCCGCAGCCGGTGCCCGGCGCCATAGCGAATCAGCAGCCTGTCGCGATCCACCGGGCCGGGCAACGCCCAGTCGGCCGTGTGCTTCGCCGAAAAGCCCCAGCGCGCATAATAGGGGGCGTCGCCGATCAGCATCACGGGCAGGTGCAGCTTGTCCAGCTCGGCCAGCGCCAGGTCCATCAGGCGGATGCCAATCCGCTCGCCGCGCCGGGCCGGGTGCGACACCAGCGGGCCCAGCAACGCGATCGGGCGGTTGCCCTTGGGGTGGTGCCAGTCCAGCAGCCAGGCCTCGACGCTGCCGACCAGATCGTCGCCATCAACCGCCACGAAGCTCGCCGCTTCGATGCGCGGCGCGCCTTCGCGCAGCAGGGCGGCCGTGCGCCTGTGTCGGGCCGGCCCGAAGCAGCTGTCCAGAAGCTCTGCCACCGCCAGGGGGGCAACGGAATCATGCGAAAGAAAGTCCACGGGCGCGTCCATGCAGCAAGGGTGTGTCAGGGAAATGATGGAAGGATTTCCATTTGGAGAAGCATTCTCCCCGGATGGCCGCCAGCCACCCGCCCGCCGCGCTGCGCCCGCTCCGGTGTCCCGGCTGGGGCGCGCGGCGGTCAGCCGCGTCGGATAATTCGTTTGGTCGCGCAGACTTGCATGGTTCGCCTAGCATAGCGGCAGGCAGGGGCAAAGGGAAGACCCTTGACGATCACCCACGCCTGGATTCCCTCAGAGTGGATTCCCTGCCAACTAGGCCGCTTTGTCGGCGGTATCCATCTCGCTGTCGGGGTCAGCGGGGCGGTTCAGCCAGCGCGCGCCATGCTCCTCGGCCAGCGCCGCCACTGCCAGCCCGTCGCGGATCTGCTCGAAGCGCACATAGTCGGTGCCCTCGTCCTTCAGCCGCCAGCTGAGGAACATGTGCGCCGCATCGAACCGCACCTCGGTCTCGCGCGCTTCCATATCGGTGCCGAACAGCATCGCCTCGCCGATCACCTTGCCGCCCAGCAGCACCAGCGCGCGGCGGTTGGTCAGCACATAGACGGCCCGCGCTCGCGCGCTTGACCTTAGCCAAACGGGCAGCGCGATGATCGCGATCATGCCGGCCACCATGGCCAGGATCAGCGGCAGCGAGCCCGCCGTCGGCGCGCCCGCAAAGCCCGATCCCGACAGGTGGGGCCGGATCAGCTCGATCGCCAGCCAGGTCAGTAGCGCGAGCAGGGTCAGGAAGCCCGCCAGCTCCCACATCTTGCGCGGCAGCATCCCGGGCCGACCCTGCCACAGGATCGTCTCGCCCTCGCCCGGGGGGTTCGGCCGCCGGGTGCGGACGGCAGAAGCAACCGTCGCATCAGAAACTGCCTCGCCAGCGCCCATGTGTATCGCTCAGCGCTCCACCGTCAGCGCAATGCCCATGCCGCCACCGATGCACAGCGTCGCCAGCCCCTTCTTTGC
>JBKDAC010000114.1:0-436 GCA_046316515.1 Sandaracinobacter sp.
GGCGAGGTAGTTGGCGTCGGCCTCGAGGATCGGCGCCCAGGCGTCGGCCGGCGCGGCCCGAATCGCCGCCGTTCGCGGATCGGCCGTGAAGCCGGCCGCTATTTCGGCATGGTGCGCGTTGCTGGCGAGATAATCGGCGAGGATCGCGTCAGGCGGGGTGCCGAGCGCTGCCAGCAGCGTGGCGACGGCGGCGCCCGTGCGGTCCTTGCCGACGGCGCAGTGCACCAGCACCGGGCCATCGTTGGCGGCGAGGGTGTCGAACAGGGCGGCGAAGGCCGGCTGCTGCACGGCCGGGATCGCCGCATAGATCTGCCGGACCGCTTCGCGCGTGGCGGCGGCCGAGCGGGTGCACTGGTCGGCGAAGCCCGCCGGGTCTCCGGCGTGGCTTGCGGCGCCATCGACGCCTTCGGGCGCGCAGATGCGCTGGGCGTTGGGC
>JBKDAC010000115.1:0-3423 GCA_046316515.1 Sandaracinobacter sp.
CCCAGGGGCTCACCTCGCCCGTGGTGGCGGACCAGCCCATCGTGGCGGTCACACCGGCTTCGATCTGGTGCACGCCCTCGCCGCCGTGGCGCAGCATCGGCTCGTACCAGGCCGGGTTCAGCATACGCGTGCGGATCTCCAGCGCCACCTGCTCTTCCAGCCGGCGAACCTTGCCCTCACCTTGCGTCTCGTCGCCGATATACACCGGCGGTGCCTCGCCCCGGCTCTTGCGGATCATCCGCGAGACGCCGCCCAGCGTGTCGACATACTGGTCGATGGTGGTCACCCCCAGCTCGACCGATTCCAGGTTCTGATAGGCGAGTTCACAGGTCGCCAGCGCCGAGGCCATCAGCGCGCCCTGGCGGACGGGCTTGCCCTTCACGCCATAGGCATAGCCCTTCTGCGTCTCGAACGCCTTCGCCAGCTCGTCCGGATCGGTCCAGGCGCCGCTGTCGATCATCAGGTTCACATTGGCGCCATAGGCGCCTTCGGCGTTCGAGAAGACGCGCAGCGCAGCCGTTTCCAGATCGCAGCCATGCGCATCACGGTGCGCCAGACTGTTCGCCTTTATGAAATTCTGCGTCAGCGGTTCATCCGCTTCCGTCGCCAGCCAGGCGGCCTCGGCCAGCATCCGCGTCTGCAGCGGCAGCAGGTCGCGGAAAATCCCGGACAGCGTGGCGATCACGTCGATACGCGGGCGGCCCAGTTCGGCCAGCGGGATCAGCTCCGCGCCGCACAGCCGACCATAGCCGTCGAAGCGCGGCCGCGCACCCATCAGGGCCATCGCCTGGGCGATTTGCGCGCCTTCGCTCTTCAGATTGTCCGTCCCCCACAGCACCATTGCCAGCGAGCGGGGCAACTCGCCCGTGTCGGCCATGTGCCGCGCGATCAGGCGCTCGGCCTGGGCGGCACCTTCGCGGCAGGCATGGGCCGAGGGAATGGCGAAGGGATCAAAGCCATGGATGTTGCGACCGGTGGGCAGCACCTCAGGGTTGCGCGCCAAATCCCCGCCAGGCGCCGGGCGGATGAAGCCCCCATCAAGCGCATGAACCAGGGCTGCGAGCTCATGGTCCCGCGACAAAAGCTCGGCCGCCCGCTCCCGGCTGTCCTCCGGCATCGCCGCCAGCATTGCGCGCAGCGCCTCGCCTTCAAGGCCCTCGCCCACCACATGCAGGCCCTGCGGGATCAGCTCGCGCTCCAGTTCATAGAGGCGCGCACCCAGGGTTTCCGGGTCGCCCAGTTCGATGTCGATGGCGGCCGCTTGGTCCGACAGCATCGTCTCCAGCGCGGTGCGCTCGTCCGCCGCACTGCCCCGCCAGCGTTCCCAGGTGGCCTTCAGTTCGGAAAGCGCCCGGGTCAGGCCCGCCTCGGCCAGGGGCGGTGTCAGATAGGACACCAGCGTCGCACCCGTCCGCCGCTTGGCAAGTATGCCTTCGGACGGATTGTTGGAGGCGTAGAGATAGATGTGCGGCAGGTCGCCGATCAACCGGTCAGGCCAGCACTGGGCCGACAGCCCCGTCTGCTTGCCGGGCAGGAATTCCAGCGCGCCATGCGTGCCGAAGTGCAGGATGGCATGGGCGTCGAAATCCTCGCGGATATGGCGATAGAAAGCGCTCATCGCGTGGGTCGGCGAATAGCGGCCCTCGAACATCAGCCGCATCGGATCGCCCTCGATCCCGATGGCTGGCTGCAGCCCCACGAATATGTTGCCGAAGTCGGCGCCCATCACATGGGCATGGCCGCCATCGGCGTTCACGCGGCCCGGCGCCGGCCCCCACTGCGCCTCGATCTCAGCCAGGTGGGGCTCCCGCCGCACCAGCTCGTCGGCAGGCACGCGGCGCACCACATTGGCTTCGGCGCCATAGCGGGCCGCATTGCCCTCCAGAACGGCGGCCTTCAGCGCTGCGACATCGGCGGGCAGGTCAACAGTCCAGCCTTCGCCATGCAGCATTTTCATCGTGTTATACAGGGATTCGAAGACCGACAGGAAAGCAGCGGACCCGGCCGCCCCGGAATTCGGCGGGAAGTTGAACAGCACGATCGCAAGCCGCCGCGCATCGCGCGGCGTGCGGCGCAGCAGCACCATGCGCGCCACCCGCCCGGCCAGTGCCGCGGCCCGTTCGGGGCAGGCCTGCATCTCGCGGGTCAGGCCGCTCGGCGTGAAGGTGCAACCCCTGTCGCATCCGCCACAGGCTGCGCCGCTCGAATCCGAACGTCCCCCGAACACGATCGGGCTTGCGGCACCATCGAGTTCCGGAATCGCGACCATCATCGTCGCTTCCAGGGGCAGCAGGCCCTGCGAGGCGGCGCCCCATTGCTGCAGCGTCTGGAACTCGAGCGGGTGCGCCGCGACATAGGGAATGTCGAGCCCGGCCAGCAGCTCCTCGGCAGCGCGCGCATCATTATAGGCGGGCCCGCCAACCAGCGAGAAGCCGGTCAGCGACACCAAAGCATCGATCGTCGGCCGGCCGTCCTTGCGGAAGAAGGCCTCGATCGCGGGCCGGGCATCCAGGCCGCTCGCAAAGGCGGGAACCACCTCCAGCCCGCGTGCCTCCAGCGCTGCAATCACGCCGTCATAATGCGCCGTATCCTTGCCCAGCAGATAGGACCGCAGCAGCAGCAGCCCGACCGTGCCGGCCTTGCCGCCTGCCTGGGGCAGGTCGCGCGCGTCGGCCGACAGCCGCGCCTTCATCCGGGGATGATAAACTCCGACATCAGGGTATTCGGCAGGCGGCCGCGCCTCGATCAGGCCCCGAAGCGCCTCGCGCGGGCCGGCGGCATAGCGGCCGACAAGTGCCCGCACCATCTCGACGACATTGTCGTCTGAACCGGCCAGCCAATATTGCAGCGTCAGGAAATAGGCCCGCACATCCTGCGCAGTCCCCGGAATGAAGCGCAGCAGCTTGGGCAGGCGCCGCAGCATCCGCATCTGACCAGCGCCCGAATCGGCACCCGGCTTGGACGAGCCGCGCAGCTTCTTCAGCAGGGCAAGCGGCCCCTTGGCCGGCGCATCCATGCGATAACCGCCCAGGCGCGTCAGCTTCACGACATCGCTGCCGCTCATCAGCCCGACCATCGCATCGCATTGCTCGCGCCGCGCCTGCAGCGCAGGAAGCACCGCCCGGGTATGATCCTCCAGGAACAGCATGGTCGCGATGATGATGTCGCCGCGCGCGATATCTGCCCGGCAACGCTCGACGGCGTCCGGATCGCCCTCCCAATCAGCTGCCGCGTGGAACCCGATGCTGATCCCGTCGGCCGCCAGCACCTTCTGCGCCCGCTCGACCGCACCCGACAGGTGATTGTCCAGCGTCACGATCACGACGCGCATGCGCGAGCTGGGCGAAGTGCCGCCGCCGGCAGAGGGGTGAGAAACCTTCACGGCCGCCCGCCCCCGCTCAAATGGGCCTTCGCCTCATACAG
>JBKDAC010000116.1:0-2591 GCA_046316515.1 Sandaracinobacter sp.
CTCCCGGGCATCCCTGCCGCCACCCAGCTGATGCAGCTCGACATGGCAGGAATCGCCGTCAGCCAGGGTGCTGCCTGCTCGTCCGGCACGCTCAAGCCGTCGGCAACCCTCACCGCCATGGGCCTCCCCGACGCTGCAAAGGAATCGCTGCGCATCTCCACCGGCTGGAGCACTTGCCAGGCCGACATCGACCGCTTCCTCGCCGCCTGGGCCCCCCTTGCAGGCCGCGCACATGCCGCCTGAGATCCTCGACCTCGACGCCCAGGCCACCAGCCCGCTCAGCGCCCAGGCGCTCGCCGCCATGCTCCCGCACCTGCAAACGCAGCACTGGAACCCCCACAGCGCCCACCGCGGCGGCCGTCTCGCAAAAGCCGCCCTCGAAGCCGCCCGCAACAGGCTCGCCACCGCGCTCGCCCGCGACCCCCAGGGCCTCATCTTCACTTCCGGCGCGACCGAGGCCAACAATCTCGCCCTGAAGGGCACGCTGGAATCCCGCCCCGGCCGCCTCCTCAGCTTCGCCACCGAACACAGCTGCGTCCTCGAATCCGCCCGCCACCTGGAACGCCGCGGCACCCCCACCACCATCCTCCCGGTCCAACCAAACGGCCTGCCAGACCGCGCCGCCTATTCCGCCGCGCTGGCCGCAGGCAACGTCGCCCTCGTCTCGGCCATGTGGGTCAACAACGAAGTCGGCACCATCTGGCCCATCGCCGACATGGCAGCCGAAGCCCACGCCCACGGCGCCCTCTTCCACACAGACGCAGCCCAGGCCTTCACCAAGCTCCCTCTCGACGCACCCCACGCCGACCTCATCTCACTCTCCGCCCACAAGATCGGCGGCCCGAAAGGCATCGGCGCCCTCTGGGTCCGCTCGGGCCTGCAGCTCGCCCCCCTCCTCGACGGCGGCGGCCAGGAAGCGGGCTTGCGCTCCGGCACCCAGTCCCCCGCGCTCGCCGCCGGCTTCGCCGCCGCCGCCGCGCTGGCAGACCCCGCCGCCACGCAGCGTCAGGCGCGCGCCCTCATGGACATCGCCCTCGAAGCCCTCGCCCCCATCCCCCACCAGATCAACGGCCCCGATCCCCGCGGCCCCCACCGCTGGCCCGGCAACCTCAGCGTCACGCTCCCCGTCGATGCCGCCCGCCTCATCTCCGCGCTCCCCACACTCGCGCTCGCCTCGGGCTCTGCCTGCTCCTCCGGCTCGGGCCGCCCCTCCCACGTGCTGGCCGCCCTCGGCCTAAACACCGCCGCCGCCCGCCGCACCTTGCGCCTCGGCTGGCAACCCACCATGTCGCCCAACAGCCTCCGAACAGCCCTCACCCGCCTCACCGAAACCGTGAAACGCCTCGCATGACCCACATCCGCTTCCTCAACCCCGACGGCAGCCTCGCGGCCGAGGCCACCGTCCCCCCCGGCACCCGCCTCCTCACCCTGGCCCAGACCCTCGGCCTCCCCCTCGAAGGCACCTGCGAAGGCGCCATGGCCTGCTCCACCTGCCACGTCATCGTGCAGCGCGAACATTTCGCCAGGCTCCCCGAACCCACGGCGCACGAGGAAGACATGCTCGACTTCACCGCCCACGTCCAACCCACCTCCCGCCTCAGCTGCCAGATCCACACCACAGCAGAGCTCGCCGAACTCACGGTCAGCCTCCCCACCGCCCACCTCGATATGCGCGGCCGATAGGCCGAAGGCGGCTGCGGCCAGTGCGCAGCACAGGTCCGCAGACTCGCCGCAGGCCCGGCCGGCGCGGCAGGCCGCTCCGGCGGCTTCGCCGTCGGTAGGCCTGATCGCGTCCGACGACTCGCCGCACCCGCTGGCACTTCCGTCACAACACTGGCATAGACCCCAAGGATGAAGAATCCGAACGCCAAAGCGGCCCCGGCGCCCGTCCTCGACGCAACCGACGCCGGCGCCATCGTCGACCAGCTCGCCGCCATCCACACCGCATCGGTCGAAAACCTGCGCACCAGCCTGAAACAGTTCCTCGACGGCGGCCTCCCCCCCACCCCGCACGACCGCGCGCAGGGGCGCTTCGCCTACCCCGAACTCCTCCTGCAGTGGTCCGCCGACGCCGGCCCCCCGCGCCTTTCCCGCGCCTACGCCCGCCTCGTTGCGCCCGGCCAATATGCCGTCACCATCACCCACCCCAACTGGTTCCGCCGCTACCTCGTCGAACAGATCAGCCTCTTGGGGCGCGACTATGGCGCCAACTTCCAGGTCCGCACCTCCGCGGTCGAAATCCCCTTCCCCTATGTCCTCGATGGCGCGAAAGACCTCGTCCTCGATGCCACCGCCGCCAAGGAACTCGCCCGCCACTTCCCCACCACCGATCTGAAACATATCGGCGACGAACTCCCCGACGGCCTGTGGGAACAGCACCCCGACGATCCCCGCCCGCTCAGCCTGTTCGATGGCCCCCGCACCGATTTCTCGCTCGCCCGGCTCAAGCACTACACCGGCGCGCCCCCCCCCCACCACCCCAACCCCAAACACATAAACCACAACCCCCCCGACCGTGAACCAATACCCCGCGGGGGCCGAGCCCTGCACAAAAATCCCCCCAGCCCCTACACCCGGCCACACGGCACCGG
>JBKDAC010000117.1:0-5174 GCA_046316515.1 Sandaracinobacter sp.
ATTCCAAGGCCGCCGAGTGGTTGGGCGCGGTTGTCTATGAGGATCCCTGGCTGGCCGGCGGGCACAACGGGCTTTCCAATGCCGAGGATCCCCGCGCACCGCAGGATCCCTATCCGCGCGCGAAGGAACTGCGCGCGGTGATGCGCGAGGGCGGCATCCCCGACAGTGTGCCCATCGTGATGGCCGGCGGTGTCTGGTTTCTGCGCGATTGGGCGCACTGGATTGACAATCCCGAACTGGGCGCGATCGCCTTCCAGTTCGGCACGCGGCCTCTGCTGACCAAGGAAAGCCCCATCCCCGATGTGTGGAAGGCCCGCCTTCCGACGCTCGATGAAGGCGACATCCTGCTGCACAAATTCTCGCCCACGGGATTCCATTCCAGCGCTGTCAGGAATACCTTCCTGCGCAGCCTGGAGGGTCGGTCCGAGCGGCAGATCGGCTTCAGCTCCAAGGCCGACAGTGACCACCCGTTCACGCTGGACGTTTGCGCGGGCCGCAAGACCTATTGTGTGACGAAGGACGATCTGAACCGCGCGCGGGAATGGCACGGTGCGGGTTTCGACACGGCGCTAAAGACGCCGGACGACACGCTGATCTTCGTGGGCACGGACGAGGCGAAGATGATCCGCAAAGACCAGGCCGACTGCATGGGCTGCCTTTCCCATTGCGCCTTCAGCGCCTGGAAAGACCATGACGACCACACGACCGGCTATCTGGCGGACCCGCGCAGTTTCTGCATCCAGAAGACGCTGCAGGACATCGCCCACGGCGCCGACCCCGAGCATGAGCTGATGTTCGCCGGCCATTCGGCCTACATGTTCAAGCAGGACCCCTTCTACTCGAACGGGTTTGTGCCGACGGTGAAGCAGTTGGTGGACCGGATTCAGACGGGGGACTGATCCATGCAAAGGCGATCGGCGCTGAACTGTCTGGCGTCGGCCGTGTTTCTGGCGGTTGCACTGCCGACCGCGACGCTTCGGGCTGAGGAGGTGGTCGGCCCTGAAGACGATGTGGACCAGCTTCTGGTGGCGGCCGAGGAAACCGCGCGCGCGACCAACCGGGTTCTCATTCCGGTGCCGCTGGTGAACCCGCAGATCGGTGCCGGCTTCGGACTGGCATCGGTCTGGTTCTACACCCCGCCCGGCTCGACGCGCCCCTGGACGACGGGGGTGGGGGGGCTTGCCAGCTCCAACGGCAGTTTCGGATTTGGCGGGCTGCACCAGATGTCGCTGGCGCGAGATCGCTACCGGGTGGAGGTGCAGGGCGGATATGCGCGGCTGAATACCAATTATTTCGCAACCGGCCCCGTTTCGGGCGAGACATCTGTTGGGATCGAACAGACGCCTGCGCTGTTCGAGGGCCGCGTGACCAGCCGGATTGCGCCCAGGCTGCAGATGGGGGCCCGCTTCCGCTTCCTCGACATGCAGACCAGGGTGCGCGATCCGGCTTCGGTTCCGGCCGACATCGACCTCTCCGATCTGGAGAACTACCGGTTGGGGGCGATCGGGCCGCTGCTGACCTATGAAAAGACCGACCGGGCCATGAACCCGCGCGAAGGAACCCGCATCAGCGGCCAATGGCTGTTCGCGCTGCCGGCGCTGGGCAGCGACACGGCCTACAACAAGGCGATCGTGACCGCGAACCAGTTCGTTGCCGTCAACGACCGGACCGTCGCCGCCTTCCGCGCCTCTGCCTGCGCGGCCAGCCGGAACGCGCCCTTTTTTGATCTGTGCCTTTTCGGCGCGTCGGCGAACCTCAGGGGCTATGAAAGCGGCCGCTTCCGCGACCATGCCAGCTGGGCGGTGCAGACCGAGTTGCGCCGCGCGCTTGGCGGCAAGTTCGGGGCGGTTGCCTTTGCCGGGGTTGGCGGTGTTGCCCCCAGCCTTGGTGGGATCGGCGGCGAGCCGCTTCTGCCGGCAGCGGGGATGGGGCTGCGCTATGAGGTTGCCCGCGACTATGGAATCAACCTGCGGCTGGATGTGGCGGTGGGCCGCGACAGCCGGGCGGTCTATGTGTCGCTGGGAGAGGCCTTCTAGCGCCCCTCCGGCAGGCGGCCGCGACACCCTTCACGTTGACTCGACCGGCCCGCTTGCGCATTGGGAACGCCGCAAAAGACATGTGAGCTGGGGAGCAAATCGCCCATGAAGATTCTCGTGCCAGTGAAGCGGGTGGTCGACTATAACGTCAAGGTGCGGGTAAAGCCCGACCAGAGCGGGGTCGAACTCGCCAACGTGAAGATGAGCATGAACCCTTTCGACGAGATTGCCGTCGAGGAAGCCGTGCGCCTGAAGGAAAAGGGCGTGGCGACCGAGATCGTGGTGGTCTCCGTCGGGCCGGCGCAGGCGCAGGAGACGCTGCGCACCGGCCTGGCGATGGGCGCCGACCGGGGCATCCTGGTGACGACCGAGGTGACGACCGAGAGCCTGGCGGTTGCCAAGATCCTGGCCAAGATCGCCGCGGAAGAGCAGCCGGGCCTCATTATCCTGGGCAAGCAGGCGATCGACGACGACGCCAACCAGACCGGGCAGATGCTGGCAGCGCTTCTGGGCTGGGCGCAGGGCACCTTTGCCTCGAAGGTGGAGCCTTCGGCCGACAAGGTGGCCGTGACCCGCGAAATCGACGGCGGGCTGGAGACGGTGGAGCTGAAGCTGCCGGCGATCGTGACGACCGACCTTCGCCTCAACGAGCCGCGCTATGCGAGCCTGCCCAACATCATGAAGGCGAAGTCCAAGCCGATCGCGAACAAGACGCCTGAGGATTATGGCGTCGACGTGACGCCGCGTCTGTCGACCCTGAAGGTGACCGAGCCGCCGAAGCGCAGCGCAGGCATCAAGGTGAAGACCGTCGATGAGCTGATGGAAAAACTCAAGACTGCGGGAGCCATCGCATGAGCGTGCTCGTACTTGCCGAACATGACAATGTGTCGCTGAAGGACGCGACCCTGAACGTGGTGTCTGCCGCCAAGGCACTGGCCGGGCATGCGGGCGGCGACGTCCATGTGCTAGTGGCAGGGCAGGGCTGCGGCCCGGCCGCAGCGGCGGCTGCGAAGATCGAGGGCGTTGCCAAGGTGCTCGTCGCCGACGATGCCGCCTATGGCGCCGCGCTCGCCGAGAATGTGGCGCCGCTGGTGGCGGGCCTGATGGCGGGCTATGACGCGTTCGTGGCGCCCGCCACCTCGCGCGGCAAGAATATCAGCCCGCGGGTTGCCGCGGCGCTGGATGTCGCCCAGGTGTCGGAAATCCTGTCAGTGGAAAGCGCCGACACCTTCACGCGCCCCATCTATGCCGGCAACGCCATCGCGACGGTGAAGTCGTCGGACGCGAAGAAGGTGATCACCGTGCGCGGCACGGCCTTCCCCAAGGCGGCCGCCAGCGGCGGGTCTGCCGCGGTCGAGGCGGTGTCGGGCGGCGGCGACGCCGGCCTTTCCACCTTCAAGGGCGCCGAGCTGACGCAATCGGCACGGCCCGAACTGACGAGCGCGAAGATCATCGTGTCGGGCGGGCGTGCACTGGGCTCCGGTGAAGCCTTCACCCAGTATATCGATCCTCTGGCCGACAAGCTGGGCGCGGCCGTCGGCGCATCGCGCGCGGCGGTCGATGCCGGCTATGTGCCCAACGACTATCAGGTGGGGCAGACCGGCAAGATCGTGGCGCCGGAGCTGTATGTTGCGGTCGGCATTTCGGGTGCGATCCAGCACCTGGCCGGCATGAAGGATTCGAAGATCATCGTCGCCATCAACAAGGACGAGGAAGCGCCCATCTTCCAGGTGGCGGACTTCGGCCTGGTGGGCGACCTGTTCACGCTGGTGCCGGAATTGACCGGAAAGCTCTGAGCCTCTCGACAGCGCGAGGTTCGCGGACATAGGCTCCTCCGGGCAACCGGAGGGGCCTTTTTCGTGGACAGAACCGCACTCGTCACCGGCGCGTCCGGCTATATCGCCGGTTTTGTGATCCGGCAGTTGCTGCGCGAGGGCTGGCAGGTGCGGGGGACCATCCGGAATCTTGCGCGGGCGGACGAGGTGCGCGGGTGGCTGGGGGCGAATGCGAACCAGCTGCCGCTGTTCGCGGCCGACCTGACGTCGGACGCCGGCTGGGCAGAGGCGGCGTCCGGCTGCACCCACATGCTGCATATCGCCTCGCCGATCCCGGCCTCGGCGCCCAAGCGCGACGACGAGCTGGTGATACCGGCGCGCGACGGGGCGCTGCGGGCGCTGAAGGCGGCGAAGGCGGCCGGCGTGCAGCGCCTGGTGCTGACGAGCAGCACGGCGGCCGTCACCTATGGCAAAGGGCAGATCGACCGACCCTTCGCCGAGGCCGATTGGACCGACGAGACCCACCCCGACACCTATGCCTATGTGCGCTCGAAGACGATCGCCGAGCGGGCTGCGCGCGACTGGATGCAGGCGAACGGGGCTGGGATGGAGTTTGCGACCATCAATCCTGGGCTGATCCTGGGGCCGGTGCTGGGACGGGATTTCTCCACGTCGCTGGAGGCATTGAAGAAGCTGCTGGAGGGCGCGCTGCCGGGCCTGCCGCGGCTGGGCTTTCCGGTGACGGATGTGCGCGACGTGGCCGATGCGCATGTGCGCGCGCTCACCCATCCGGGGATCGACGGCGGGCGCTTCCTGGTGGCTGGCGAGTTCCTCTGGCTGGAGGACATTGCACGAATTCTGAAGGCTGGGCTGGGGCCTAAGGCGCGCAAGGTTCCGACCATGCATTTGCCTGACTTCCTGGTGAAGCTGTCGGCACTGTTCGACCCGACGGTGAAGATGGTGCTGCCCGAGCTGGGCCGGGCGCGCGCGGTCGATTCCAGCCAGGTGCAGAAGGTGCTGGGGGTTCGGTTGCGGCCAGCGGAGGAGACGATCCTCGACACGGCGCACAGCCTTCTGGAAACGGGGATTGTGAAGGCCTGAACCCGGCGCTAACCCCCGCTTCTGCAACTGTGGAAGGGCTTGGCGGATGAAGGTTGGGGTGATCGGGGCGGGGATGATGGGCGCAGGGATTGCGCAGGTGTCGGCGGCTGCCGGGCACCAGACCATGCTGTCGGATTTGGACCTGGGCCGCGCCGAGGCAGGCAAGGCCGGGATCGCCAAGCTGCTCGCCCGGCAGGTGGGCAAGGGCGTGATGGAGCAGGGCGCTGCCGACGCGCTGCTGGCGCGGATCACGCCCAGGGGC
>JBKDAC010000118.1:0-3405 GCA_046316515.1 Sandaracinobacter sp.
GCATGGAACAGGGCCTCCTCGCTGGACGTCCGGTCGGCATCGTCCCACAGTCGCGCATAGGAACGCCGGGCGAAGATCGCGGCCAGATGTGTCTTGCCGCTGCCCGCCGGCCCGATCAGCAGGGCCGCCGGAATCGGCCACTGCGCCCAGCCGTCGAGGAAGGTCACAGCATCGCGGTTCGCATCCGAGACAAAGAAATCCTTCTGCCCCTGCGCTGCGCGCCAGCGCAGCGGAAGCACCATCTGCCGGGCAGATATGGCCTCGCTCATGGCAGCCTCCCCCTCATGGTGCGGTCCCCGGCGGCAGCGCCTTGGGCGCGCCGGGGCCGGCCGCCGCACCGTCGGTTTCCTGCAGCTGGTCTTCCTGCGGCACCGGCGGCGCAAGGGGCGCGTCGCCGGCCGCCTTGCGCCGGATCACCCCGCCGTCCAGCCGCAGGCCGCGCGCGTCCAACGCATAGCGCAGCTCGTCGCGCGGCACCTCGGCCACGATCTCCAGTACCGATTCACCGCCCAGCGCCAGGCTCTGCAGCCGCACACCCGCCACGCCGGGCGTGCCGGCGATCAGGGCCTGCACCGCCTGCAGGGTCGCATCGTCGGGCGTCGCCACCCGCACAGTGAAGCCGCCCGCCCCCTCGAACCCGCCGCCGATTTCCGGGCCCGTGTCCTCAAGCGCCGTTGCCGGCTCGTCGGGTGCCACCAGATTGGGATCGGGCAGCAGATTCCCTGCCCGCAGCGCCGCCACATACAGCAGGTCCGCCTGGCGCACCGCCGTGTCCATCAGCCCGGCCACATCGCCACCCCGGTTGCGCAGCTTCACCCGCCCCAGCTCGCGCCCGGCCGGCCCGAAGCGCACGATCAGCAGCCCTTCCACCGGGCCGCCCGCAAAGCTGCGCTCCAGGATCAGCTCGGGGATCAGCACATCCGCCACCTGGTAGCGATCGATCAGCGCTCGCCAAAGGAAGATGTGCCGCCGCTCTGCCTGCCAGGCGTTCAGCAGGATCACGTCGCCCGGCGTCGGCTGGATCCGCACATAATCGATCGGCGTCTCGCCCGCGCGCAGCCGCGCCCAGGCCGCAAGCCAGGGAGACCCAGCCTCGTGCCCCATCCGCGTGGCGGCATCCTGCAGCACGGGCAGCACAAGAAAAGGCGGCGACGACGTCAGCGCCGTATAGCGGCCCAGATAGCTCGACGCCCGGACCCGGTCGAACACCACGGAAAGCCGGGCCACATAGCGGTCCGGCCCGATCTGCTCGCGCTCCACCTCGATCGCCGACACCATGGAATCGAGCGCGCTGTCCGGCAGCTTCGGCGCCGTCCCGGCCGCAAGCCCCGACATTCGCGACCACAGCGCAGGCCAGGCCTGCCGCTGCGCCTCGCGCCAGCCGTTCAGCCGCGCGTCGATCGCGCTCTTGCCGCCGACATCCACCTGAACGCCGCCGATCACCAGCCCGCCGCCGCCGCCTATCGCAGTCGGCACATCGGGGTCGGCGCCCTTCTTCTTGGGCTTGGCATCGGCCGCCTTCAGCCCCGCCTGCGCCCAGGCAGACGACACGCCGGGGACGGCCGCGGCCAGGGCCGCAGCCACCAGAACAAGTGCAAACCGGCCTGCTTGCTGCATCACGCCTGCCTTTGGCGCATGAAGGGTGGGATTCCAAGTGTTCAGGCGTTAGAGGCGCGCAATGTCGACCCGAGAAGCCCCCTCCGATCGCCCCGCCACCTACGCCGCAGCAGGCGTCTCGATCGAGGCCGGCAACCGCCTCGTGCAGATGATCGCGCCGCTTGTGCGGGCCACCCGCCGCCCAGGCGCTGATGCCGAGATCGGCGGCTTCGGCGGCATCTTCGACCCCAGGGCCGCCGGCTTCAAGGATCCCCTGCTGGTTGCCGCTACCGACGGCGTCGGCACCAAGCTGCGCCTCGCGATCGACACCGACCGCCACGATGCGATCGGCCAGGACCTCGTCGCCATGTGCGTCAACGACCTCATCGTCCAGGGTGCCGAACCTCTGTTCTTCCTGGACTATTTCGCGACCGGCAAGCTGGAAACGGGAGTTGCCGAACGGGTCGTCGCCGGCATCGCGCGCGCCTGCACGGCGGCCGGCTGCGCGCTGATCGGCGGAGAGACTGCGGAAATGCCCGGCATGTACCACGCGGGCGACTATGACCTTGCAGGCTTTGCCGTGGGCGCGGTGGAGCGCGAACAGCTCCTCACCGGCGACCGGGTCGCACCGGGCGACATGCTCGTCGGCATCGCCTCGTCGGGGGCCCACTCCAACGGCTATTCGCTTCTGCGCCGGCTGGTGGAAGGGCTCGACCTGACGGCACCCGCCCCCTTCGCGCCGGACACGCCCCTTGCCGATGCGCTGCTTGCCCCCACCCGCCTCTATGTAAAGCCGCTGATCCCGCTCCTCGGCGCGGGCAGGATCCACGCGCTGGCCCACATCACCGGCGGGGGCCTTCTGGAAAATGTCCCGCGCGTCCTCCCCACCGGCGCCCGCGCCGTGATCGACGCAGCCGCCTGGCCGCTTCCCCCGCTGTTCGCGTGGCTGCAGCAGTGCGGGCGGATGGAGGCTGCCGAGCTTGCCCGCACCTTCAACTGCGGCATCGGCATGGTGCTGGCCGTTCCCGCAGCAGACGCAATCGCCATCATCGCGGACCTGTCGGCCGCGGGGGAAACCGCCTTCCCGATCGGCCGCATCGAACCCGGCGCCAAGGGCTGCGAAGTGCGCGGCAAGGCAGGCCTCTGGGGCCAGGACAGCGACTGGACCGCCGCCCACGATGGCTGACCTTGCGTTCAGCTGCGCCGAAGCGGCACCAGCCCTCATCCCATGAAAGCAGCACGAAAGCGGTTGGCCGTGCTCATCTCCGGGCGCGGCTCCAACATGGAGGCGATCGCCCGCGCCGCCGCGGACCCCGCCTGGCCGGGAGAGATCGTGCTGGTGCTCGCCAACAAGGCGGACGCCGCCGGGCTCGACACTGCCGCCGCCCTCGGCCTGCCGACGCTGTCGATCCCCAGCCGCGACCATCCCACGCGCGACAGTTTCGATGCGGCCCTGACCTCCGCGCTCGATGCCCATGGCGCCGAAGCCATCGCGCTTGCCGGCTTCATGCGCATCCTCACCCCCGGCTTCATCCGCCGCTGGGAGGGCCGGATCGTCAACATCCACCCTTCGCTGCTGCCGAAATATCCGGGGCTGGACACCCACGCCCGCGCGCTGGCTGCCGGCGATGCGCAAGGGGGCTGCACCGTCCACATCGTCACCGAAACACTCGACGACGGGCCCATCCTCGCCCAGGCCCCCGTGCCCATCCGTCCGGGCGACACGGCCGACATGCTGGCCCAGCGCGTCCTCGACCAGGAACATCAGCTCTACCCCAGGGCGCTTGCGACCTTCCTCGCCACCCTGCC
>JBKDAC010000119.1:0-12617 GCA_046316515.1 Sandaracinobacter sp.
AGGCGACACGCTGCTGATCGTGGAAGCGATGAAGGTGATGAACCCGATCGTCGCGCCCAAGGCCGGCCGCGTGAAGGCGATCCTGGTCTCCAACGAGCAGCCGGTCGAATATGACCAGCCGCTCGTGATCATCGAGTAATCGGCCGCCCATGTTTCGCAAGATCCTGATCGCCAATCGGGGCGAGATCGCGCTGCGCATCCTGCGGGCCGCCCGCGAGATGGGAATCAAGACGGTTGCCGTGCATTCCACCGCCGACGCGACCGCCAAGCATGTGCGGCTGGCGGACGAAGCCATCTGCATCGGGCCGCCGTCGGCATCCGAAAGCTATCTGAACATCCCGAACATCATCGCGGCGGCCGAGATTGCGCAGGCCGATGCGATCCACCCCGGTTACGGCTTCCTGAGCGAGAATGCCCGCTTTGCGGAGATCGTGGAGGAGCATCGGATCACTTGGATCGGGCCGTCGCCGGAGCATATCCGGACGATGGGCGACAAGGTGGAGGCGAAGCGCACGGCGGGCGCCCTGGGGCTGCCGCTGGTGCCGGGCTCTGCCGGGGCGGTGGAGACGGTGGAGGAAGCCCGCAAGGTGGCGCAAGAGTTCGGCCTGCCGGTGCTGGTGAAGGCGGCAGCCGGCGGTGGCGGGCGCGGCATGAAGGTGGTGGAAAATGCCGCTATGCTGGAAGGCGCGTTCCGCCAGGCGCGGGCCGAGGCGAAGGCGGCGTTCGGCCATGACGCCGTCTACATTGAAAAGTATCTGAAGAACCCGCGCCATATCGAGTTCCAGGTGTTCGGCGACGGCAAGGGGGCGGCCATCCACCTGGGCGAGCGGGACTGTTCGCTGCAGCGCCGGCACCAGAAGGTGCTGGAGGAAGCGCCCTCGCCGGTGCTGGGGGCTGCGGATCGGGCGCGGATGGGGGCCGTGTGCGCCAAGGCGATGGCCGATATGAAGTATCGGGGGGCCGGCACGATCGAGTTCCTGTGGGAAGACGGCGAGTTCTATTTCATCGAGATGAACACCCGCCTGCAGGTGGAGCATCCGGTGACCGAGCTGCTGACCGGCATGGACCTGGTGAAGGAGCAGATCCGCGTGGCGGCGGGGATGCCGCTGTCGAAGACGCAGGATGAAGTGGTGCTGTTCGGCCATGCGATCGAGGCGCGGATCAACGCCGAGGACCCGCAGACCTTCGCGCCCTCGCCGGGGCTGGTGACGGATTTCCACGCGGCCGGGGGCCCTGGGGTGCGGATCGATAGCGCGCTCTATTCCGGATACCGGGTGCCGCCGACCTATGACAGTCTGGTCGCCAAGCTGATCGTCCATGCGGATACCCGCGAAGAGGCGATCATGCGCATGAAGCGCGCGCTGGAGGAAATGGTGGTGAGCGGGATCAAGACGACGATCCCTCTGCACCAGCGGCTGATGGACGAGCCGGATTTCCGCAGCGGGGATTATTCGATCAAGTGGCTGGAAGCCCTGCTGGCCAAAGGCGGCCGGAGTTAAGGCGCAGCCTTAATCAGCGGACTCGCTGCAGCCCCCCCTGCCTTCGCAGGGGCAGGCGGCCGGCGTGCGGCGGAAACGTCCGCCGACACGTCCGACGAGCGGGCTTTGCCCGAAACCTTCTTCTGCCTTCATTCCATCCATCAGCGGACTCGGCGGCTTTGCCGCCGGCCGCCTTTCCACGTCGAAAGGTCACAAAGGTCACGGGGATTCAGGGGCGTGCGCGCAGGCGCGTTGCATGAAACCTCATCTGTAGGACAGGGGCTTCTCAGCGATCAACAAGAGAAAGAGCGAAGCCGGAAGGCTGGCAGATTCTGGGCGTGTAGGACAGACGAGTAAGTGTGCGGGTTCCGTTCGGGAGCTGTTCGGGGACAGCCGACGCCGCCTGTCGGCATGGTCATGGCATTGAGATGGAGATGACCATGAGCCACAATGCTTGCACTATGGATCCCGACTATGTCGCCAAGATGCTGCGCCTGTACCGGCAACATCATGGATTGACGCAAGAAAACCTTGCCGAGCTGTGCGGCCTTAGCACCCGCTCCATTGAGAACTATGAAAGCGGCAGGCGTGCCCCGGACCAGCAGGCGCTTCGCTCGCTTCAACGTGGCATGCAGGTGGAGGTCGACTTCTTCTGCAAGCCCTCGGCCGAGGACGAGGCGCGCGCGCGTCGCGAAATGGACGAGGTCCAGAAGAACACCGTCGTTGTTCCCGTGGTGCGGCTATCAAGTGTGCAGCAGGTTCAAGAGATGGTGGCAGGCTGTGAGGGCTGGCGGATGGATTTTTCCCAGGTGCAGGATTCTGCGCTTGAAGTCGCGGCCGAGCTTGAGGAACTGGTTACCGACTGGGTCGACATTTGGGAGGAAATCCCCGCCACGGGCCGCCTCGATGCAGCGCGCGAAATTCTCGCCACTGCGCAAAGGCTCGAGGAGCACGGCTACGTAATCTTCTACGGCCGGCATTTGGAGCGACAACGCACTGCGCGCGATCGGACCATCACGATGCGGTCACTGGTGTTAACGGCGATGCCAAAGGATCGCGCCATCAGTTGTGTGGCGCTCAGGCTAGGGCAGGGATCGGAGCCGGTTCCAACGGTCTGAACAATGTGGTGGGGTGCAGGGGCCTTTTGGCCCCTGCCGGGGTGTCCCGAGGGGCGGCGCCCCTTGGGCTTGGTGGTTGCGGGTGGGTTGGTGCTTTGGCGGATAGCGGCCCCGGATCTAGTCCGGGGCGACGGGTTATTGAACGGGACGTCGCGCCACATCCGCCTTGCGGTTGCCACAGTGTTGCTGTCTAGGGGCGGCTCTTCGCGCTTGTGGCGTTCGTGCCCGCGCCTTTCACATCCTGCATTGGACCTTGCATGCCCTTCCCTGCCCTTCCGACCCTCCTCGCCGAGGCGCTGTCTGCGCGTGGCTATGCCGATCCGACGCCTGTTCAGGCGGCTGTGCTGGAGGAGGTGGCGCAGGGGCGTGACCTGATCGTTTCGGCGCAGACGGGGTCGGGCAAGACTGTTGCGTTCGGGTTGGCGATGGCGCCGCAGCTGCTGGGCGAGGATGGGAAGCCTCGGCAGCCTCAAGCCCCGCTGGCGCTGGCGATTGCGCCGACGCGGGAGCTTGCCTTGCAGGTGAGCAAGGAGCTGGAGTGGCTGTATGCGGGTGCGCGCATCCGGATTGTGACCTGTGTGGGCGGGATGGATGCGGTGAAGGAGCGGCGCGCGCTGGCGGGCGGTGCGCATATCGTGGTGGGCACGCCGGGGCGGTTGCGCGACCATCTGGAGCGGGGCGCGCTGGACCTGGGGTCGCTGTCGGTTGCCATATTGGACGAGGCCGACGAGATGCTGGACATGGGCTTTCGCGAGGATCTGGAAGAGATTCTGGATGCAACGCCCGAGGGCCGGCGGACGCTGCTGTTTTCGGCGACCATGCCGCGCCCGATCGTGGCGCTGGCCAAGCGATACCAGACGAACGCCCACACCATCGCGACCATCGGGCAGGAGCGGGGGCATGGCGACATCAGCTATCAGGCAGTCGCGGTGGCGCCGGCGGACATCGAGCATGCGGTGGTGAACCTGCTGCGCTATCACGAGGCGGAGACCGCGATGCTGTTTGCCGCGACGCGGGAGAATGTGCGGCGGCTGCATGCGAGCCTGGTGGAGCGAGGGTTCGACGCGGTGATGCTGTCGGGCGAGAGCAGCCAATCGGAGCGGAACCAGGCCTTGCAGGCGCTGCGCGACAGCCGCGCGCGAGTGTGCGTGGCGACCGATGTGGCGGCGCGCGGCATTGATCTTCCGACGTTGAGCCTGGTGATCCATGTGGAGACGCCGCGCGATGCGGAGACGTTGCAGCACCGGTCTGGCCGGACGGGGCGGGCGGGGCGGAAGGGGACGGCGATATTGTTGGTGCCCTATCCGCGCCGGCGGCGGGTGGAGGGGTTGCTGCGCGATGCGCGGGTGACGGCGGAGTGGCGCCGGGCGCCGACGGCGGAGGAAATCCGGGCAAAGGACCGGGCGCGGCTGCTGGACGAGCTGAAGGCGCCGGTGGAAATCGACGAGGGCGACCGGGAGCTGATCGCCGAGCTGGTGGGCGCGCGGGCGCCGGAGGAGCTGGCGGCCTCGTTGATCGCGGCGCGGCGGGCGAAGATGCCCCAGCCCGAGGAGATGGTGGACGGCGGTGCGCGCGAGGAACAGCGGAGCGCAAAGGAGCATCGCGAGGGGTTCGACGATGTGGTGTGGTTCCGGATGAACATCGGCCGGCGGCACAATGCGGATCCGCGCTGGCTGTTACCGCTGCTGTGCCGGCGGGGGCATCTGACGCGCAACGAGGTGGGCGCGATCCGGATCCAGGCGAGCGAGACGCATTTTGCGATCCCGCGGGCAGCGGCGGGGCGCTTTGCGGCGGCAGTGAAGCGGACGGCCAACGAGGGCGACGGCGACGAGGCGAGCGTGATGTTCGAACAGTTGGAGGGCGGTCGGCCGCAGCTGCAGGCGCGGCCCCAGCACAATGGGCCGAACCGGCCGCCTGCGCCACGGATGGATCGGCCGCCGGAGCAGCGGGTGCATGCGGGCAAGCCCTGGGCGCCGAAGGGGCCGAAGGGGCCGAAGGGGCCGGGTGCGGGGACTGGTAGGCCTGCGAGGGCGGGCAAGCCGCCGTTCAAGGGGCATCGCAAGGGCCCGGGCGGGCCGAAGGGAGGTCAGCCGGGTTAGGAAATCAGCTGCGCGGGAAGGCGCAGGTGAGGGTCCAGGTGGCGGCCTTGCGGTCGAGGATGACGCTGCTGCAATGGCGCAGCACGTCGCGGCCGATCAGCATCCAGGGTTCGCGGCTGCCGGACTTTTCCTTTTCGGCTGTCACGACAATGGCGTCGGGGTCTTCCGCGGTGTCGCCCGTGATGCCGGCGGCGGCGCGGGCGTCGAGCTCCTTGGCCCTGGCGCGGGTGATGCGGGCCTGGAGATCGATCAGCGGAATGCCCATCATGTTGGCGCCGGCCACGGGTCGGAGCTGTTCGACGGGCAGGCTGAGCGCCGGGACAGGGGTCCACAGGCTGACGCGGCCTGTGCGGCGGATGAGGCCCTCGCGTTCGAGGACGGCGGCGGCGCGGGCGTTCATCACCGTGCGCTCGCTGGTGAAATCGAATACGGCGCGCAACGTATCGCGGCCGAGCTGCCACTTCACCTCTACGTCGCCCTTGCCGGCGCGCTTCAGAACGATGGGCTGGCCGCCCGGGGGGGCGGAGGGGTTGCGGATGCGGACACGCTCGGCATCGAGGGCCATGATCGAGACGACGCCGTCCTGGGGCGGGGGCACGACATCCTTGTCGATCCAGACGGTGGGGAGTTTCTGCTTGCCGGTGCCGGCGGCATCGCCCGTTACCAGATTGCCGCGAATAATCGCCTCGCCGCCGGGGAGCTGCGGGTTCTTCCATTTGAACTTGCCGATGAGCGGGAAGGGCTTGAGCCCGAGCTTCTGGGCGGGGGCGAGGTTCAGCAGCAGCGCCTTGTCGAAGCCGAGGCTGACGCGGACGTCGATCGCGCCGCGTTTGAGCTGGACGCGGGTGAGGGGGATGGGATCGGCGGTGAGCTCGACCAGCGGCACGGGTTTGGCCGCCAGCGGGGTGGCCGCAAGGGCAGATGCCAGAAGGAAAAGGAAAAGGGGCGCCGAATCCACGCCCCCTCTTAACAGTTTGCGGCTGCCGGGCGCCAGTGGCCCGTTATCGCTTTTGTTATTGCTTTGGGGCGATTGCCAGCAGTTCGACGTCGAAGACGAGGACCGCGTTGGGCGGGATCACGCCGCCGGCACCGCGGGCACCATAGCCGAGTTCGGGCGGGATGGTGAAACGGGCCTTGCCGCCTGGGCGCATCAGCTGCAGCCCTTCGGTCCAGCCGGGGATTACGTCGCCGACGCCGAACACGGCGGGCTGGCCGCGCTGGTAGCTGGAATCGAAGACGGTGCCGTCTGCGAGGCGGCCTTCATAGTGCACGAGGACGGTGTCGGTGACCGTGGGGGTCGGGCCTTCGCCGGCGGCGAGCATTTCGACCTGCAGGCCGGTTGAGGTGGTCTTCACGCCGGGCTTCTCCTGGTTGGCGACGAGGAAGGCGTTCGCCTCCTTGGCAGGGGCCCTGAGTGAGGAGGTGCCGGCGAGCGCGAGGCTGACCGCGCCGGTCGCCAGCACGAGACCCGCGACGATCCACTTCCCGAGGCCGGAGCCCCCGGTTGCCTGTTCCGCCATGATGGTCTGGGCTGCCGGTTGGTTCAGCGCTGGCCGTCGCGCTCGGCGCGCTTGCGGTCCAGCTTGCGGGCGCGGCGGATGGCGGCGGCCTTTTCGCGGGCGCGCTTTTCCGACGGCTTTTCATAATGCCGACGCAGCTTCATCTCGCGATAGACGCCTTCACGCTGGAGCTTCTTTTTGAGCGCCCGCAGCGCCTGGTCGACATTGTTGTCGCGAACGATGATCTGCATAAAAGGGCAGCACTTTCCGGCAAGTATTTCAATCAGTTGCGCCGGAATTAGCCACCTTGGTGCGCCCGAAAAGAGACAGGCTCGCCGCCGGTGGCCCCGGCGTCGCTGGCTGGCCTATAGCAAAGGGAGGGGTGAGCGGCAAGGTTTTGCTGGGTCGCCTGTACGGCGACAGGCCGCCGCCTTTCCCGCCTGCCGGAATAGGCCTAAGGATATTGCATGCCCGAGACCATACCCTTTTCCGACATGACGCTCGATGAGCTGCGCCCGCACCTGGTGGAGGCGATGCTGCCCCATGTGCCGTTTGACGGGTGGACCGGGGCCGCGCTGGAGACGGTGGCGGGCGAGCTGGGCGTGAAGCCGGCAGTTGCGCGGCTGGCCTTTGCGGGGGGCGCCTTCCAGATGGTGGACGCCTATATCCGCAACGCGGATGCGAAGATGATCGCCGCGCTGGACAATCCCGAATTCCATGCCCTGAAGATCCGGCAGAAGATCACGCTGGCGATCCGCACCCGGCTGGAGCAGGCGGCGATGCACCGCGAGGCGATCCGGCGGGCGACGGCCGTGCTGGCGTTTCCGGGCAATGCGCGGGCGACGGCCGGGCTGACCTGGCGGACGGCAGACACAATCTGGCGGCTGGCGGGGGACACATCCACCGACTTCAACCATTATTCCAAGCGCGCGCTGGCGGGCAGCGTTTATGCGGCCACGCTGCTCTATTGGCTGAATGACGAGAGCGAGGGTGCGGCTGACACATGGGCCTTCCTGGACCGGCGGATCGCGAATGTGATGGCGATCGAGACGACGAAGGCGAAGTTGAAGGCGCAGACCCGCGAGGGGCCCAGCCTGCTGCGATTCCTGGGGCGGCTGCGCTATCCCGTGGAGGGATAGGCCGCTTTAGCACTTTCCACGCCGCGCGCTTGTTGATAAGCGTTCGCAAGTGAGCAACCCCACACTGGATTCCCTGGCGCCCGGCGCCTGCGCCCGGGTTACCGGGTTTGCACCTGTTGCGCCGGGCATTGCCGACCGGCTGCTGGAACTGGGCTTCGACGAGGGCGCCGAGGTGGAAACGCTGCACCATGCCCCGCTGGGGGACCCGATCGCCGTGCGCGTGGACGGGTCGGTCGTTGCGCTGCGGCGGGCGCTGGCGCGGATCGTCCTGGTGAGCAAGGCAGGATGACAGCGGCTGACGCTGCCCTTGCCGAGATGAAGGCCCAGCCGGTGCGGGCGGGCGATGGCCGGCTGCCGCTGATCGCGCTGGTGGGCCACCCCAATGCGGGCAAGACGAGCCTGTTCAACGCCCTGTCGGGTGCGCGACAGAAGGTGGGCAATTATCCGGGTGTCACGGTGGAGCGGAAGAGCGCCGAGGTCGGCCTTCCGACAGGCAGGCGGGCCGAGCTGATCGACCTGCCGGGCTGTTACGGCCTGGTGCCGCGGTCGCTGGACGAGGCGGTGACGCGGGACACGCTGCTGGGGCTGCAGGCTGGCGAGCGGCGGCCGGTTGCGGTGCTGATCGGGGCGGATGCCACGACCCTGGCCGCGCATCTGCGTTTTGCGCTGGACGTGCTGCGGCTGGGGATTCCGGCGGTGATGGCGCTGAACCGGATGGACATGGCTGCGCGCGACGGGCTGACACTGGACAGCGCGGGCCTGGCTGCCAGGCTGGGCATTCCCGTAATCGAGACTGTGGCCGTCAGGCGTCGGGGGCTTGCTGAGCTGCTGCAGGCGCTGGAGCCCTTGCTGGCGCTGCCGGCGCGGGCGCCGGTACCGTTTGTGCCGGCCGATACGCGCGCGCTGGGGCGCCAGGGGCGCGAGATCGCCAGGGCGGTGACGCTGGCCGAGGGGCAGGGGCGGGTTTCGAGCCGGCGGCTGGATGCGGTGCTGCTGCACCCGGTGGCCGGCCCGCTGATCCTGGCGGCGATCCTGTTCCTGATGTTCCAGGCAGTCTTTTCCTGGGCCGAAGCGCCGATCGGCTGGATCGAGGCGGGCATTGCCTGGTTGCAGGGGCTGGTGACAGCCGCGCTACCCGAGGGGGTTTTCCGATCCTTCCTGAACGATGGCGTCCTCGCCGGCGTGGGCGGGGTGGTGGTGTTCCTGCCGCAGATCCTGATCCTGTTCGCCTTCATCCTGGTTCTGGAGGGGTCGGGCTATATGGTGCGCGCGGCCTTTCTGATGGACCGGCTGATGGCATCGGTGGGGCTGAACGGCGCGGCCTTCATCCCGCTCTTGAGTAGCTTTGCCTGTGCCATTCCCGGAATCATGGCGACCCGCAGCATCCCCGACGAGAAGGACCGGCTGACAACGATCCTGATCGCGCCGCTGATGACCTGTTCGGCGCGCCTGCCGGTCTATGCGGTGATCATTGCAGCGTTCATCCCGAACAGGGCCCTGTGGGGGCCGGTGGGGCTGCAGGGCCTGGTGCTGTTCGCGCTGTATATCGCCGGCATCCTGGGCGCGATGCTGGCGGCCCTGCTGCTGCGGCGCACGGTGACGCGCGGGCCTGCCCCCACCTTTCTGATGGAAATGCCCGCCTATCAGCTGCCGCCCTTGCGCGATGTCGCCGTTGGCCTGTGGCTGCGGGCGAGCGCCTTCCTGAAGCGGGCGGGGACCATCATCCTTGGCGTGACGATCGTGCTGTGGGCGCTGGCGAGCTTCCCAGCGCCCCCTGCCGACGCAGACCGGCCGGCGATCGAATATTCCATCGCCGGGCGGATCGGCAGCGCGATCGAGCCGCTGGTCCGGCCGATCGGCTTCAACCACGAGATCGCCATGTCGCTGCTGCCGGCGATGGCCGCGCGCGAGATTGCGGTGGCGTCGCTTGCGACCATCTATGCGCTGGACGCCGACGACGCGGACACGACGGGGCTGGTGGAGCGGCTGCGGGGCAGCTGGCCGCTGCCGACGGCGCTGGCCTTCCTCGCATGGTTCGTGTTTGCGCCGCAGTGCCTGTCGACGCTCGCCGTGGTGCGGCGCGAGACGGGGGGCTGGAAATGGCCGGGCTTCCTGTTCGCCTATCTGATGGTGCTGGCCTATGTGGCGGCCGGACTGACCTTCCACGTCGCATCCGCCCTTCTGTGACGGATCAGTCGAGCAGTCCGAGCAGCAGGATGCCGATGAAGTAGAGCGACAGGGTGACGGCGGCGAGATTTGCCAGCGCGAAGGTGCGCCAGGCGGCCGAGAACCAGCCCAGCGCATAGCCCTCCTTCAGCTGGGCGAACATATGCGCCACGGGGATGATGCTGAACATGGTGCCGTAGACGGCCGGGTTGGTCACCCCCAATGACGCCATGACGACGGCCACCATCGCCAGCATGGACATGAAGCTGATGGAGTAGAGGAGGAAGACGACATGGTCATAGATCTTGACGTTCTTATTCCAGGCGAACAGCAGGATCATCCAGGGGAGTGACAGGGGGACAAGCAGGAAGCTGAGCTTGTAGCCTTTCTGCTTCATCTTGTAGAAGACGAACTCGGGCGAGATGAGCGCGTTTGTTGCCTTTTCCTCCAGCTCCTTGTTGCCGCCCAGATCGACCTTCAGCTCTCCGGACATGGTCGCCTGGGAGATGACGTCGAAGATCTTGAGCGAGCCGCCTTTCTGTCCCGCAGCGCGCTCGGCCAGCGACTTGCGCCCGGTCTCCAGCGCCATGCGGGACAGCTTCAGCCCGGTCACCTCCTCGGCCCGGGCGGGATCGACCTGGGCTGCAGCCAGATCGCGGTCGAGCGCTGCGAGCTGGCTGTCCATCTTGGCCTGGGCAGCCGCCGTGGCCTTCCGGTCGATCTGGATCGAATCCGCTGTGAGTTCGGGCAGATGCACGAAGCCGAACAGGAGGAACATCGAGAAGACGGTGAGCAGGAACATCGCCACCGGGGCGACATAGCGGGCGCGTTTTCCGTGGACATATTCATGCGTCAGCTTGCCGGGACGGACGAAGAGCAGCGGCAGGGTGTTCCAGAGCTTGCTGTCGAAATGGGTGATGCCGTGCAGGAATTCCTCGACGGCGTGCAGGACCGAGCGGTGGACGTGGGCCTTTTGCCCGCAGTTGCTGCAATAGGCGCCGGTGACGGTGGCGCCGCAGTTCAGGCAGGCTGCGCCATGGCCCTCGTGACGCGGCTCGTCAGGGTCGATCGCATTGGCGGCGGCGGCTGCCGTTGCCAGTGCCCCTGCCGCTTCGAGCCCGCTGTCCATATGCCCCCATATACCTTGCTTGCCGACAAGAGTCTGGCCTATCGCAGGGCCTGAAACAAGCATCCACACAGCGGGAGACAGGCCCATGGCGGGCGGCGTGAACAAGGTGATTCTGGTCGGCAACCTGGGCAAGGACCCGGAGATCAAGTCGTTTGCCAACGGCGGGAAGATTGCGAACTTTTCCATTGCCACATCGGAAAGCTGGAAGGACAAGATGTCGGGCGAGCGCAAGGAGCGCACCGAGTGGCACAACATCAAGATCGACAACGAGAATCTGATCCGGGTGGTGGAGCAGTATCTGCGCAAGGGCTCGAAGGTCTATGTCGAGGGGCAGCTGCAGACCCGCAAGTGGCAGGACCGCGACGGCAACGACCGCTATACGACCGAAGTGGTGGTCGGCCGGTTCAAGGGTGAGCTGGAGCTGCTGGACCGGCGCGAAGGCGGCGGCGGAGGGGGTGGCGACGACTATGGCAGCGCGCCGGCCCGTGCCCCTGCCGGCGGCGGCATGGGCGGTGGCGCCAAGCCGCAAAGCTTTGACGACGACATGGACGATGACGTTCCCTTCTGAGGTGACAGCATGAAACTTGGCAGACTGAACCATGTTGGGGTGGCGACGCCCTGCATCGCGGACAGCATCGCGCTCTATCGCGATGTGCTGGGTGCAACGAAGATCCATGACCCCTTCGACCTGCCCGAACAGGGCGTTCGCGTGTGTTTTGTGGATGTGGAGAACAGCCAGATCGAGCTGATCGAGCCGCTTGGTGCTGACTCGCCCGTGCATGGCTTTCTGGCGAAGAACCCGAAGGGCGGGCAGCATCATGTGTGCTTCGAGGTGGCCGACATCATTGCCGCGCGGGATTACCTGGTGTCGAAGGGGGCAAGCGTGCTGCGGGGCGGCGAGCCGCGCATCGGGGCGCATGGCGTGCCGGTGATCTTCGTGCACCCCAAGGACATGGGTGGCGTGCTGGTGGAGCTGATGGCGAAGCCCGCAGGCGGCGGCCATTAAGGCAAAGCCTTAACTGGCCGACGGGCCCGGGAAAGGGGCACTAGCCCTTCAGGTCTGCGGGCACGTCGATGTCGCGGTGGATGCCGGGATCGTCGACCGCGACGTCGACCACGCCCAGCGAATCGAGGATGGGGCGGGCGCCCTGATCGCCCGAGAGTGTCAGCAGCGCGGGCCATGTGTTGCGGGCAAAGCCGGCCGGGTTGCCCCGCCGGCCTGCGTGAACGGGGACGACGGCCGGGGCGCCGGTCGCCAGTGCGGCGGCGAGGGCGGTGAGGGTTTCCGCTGCCACGAAGGGCATGTCGCCCAGCACGACGAGGGCGGCATCCCATGTCGATGGGGCGGCGCGCAGGCCTGTCTTCAGGCTTTCGGCGAGACCTTCGGCGTGGCGGTCGGCGTGGACGGCGGCAAGGTCGCCGGCGGCGGACAGCACGGCCTGTGCGTGCGCGCCCGTGACCAGCAGGATCGGAAGTCGGGCCTGGCGGACGGCCGAGATGGTGCGGGCCAGCATGGGCACGCCATCCACGGGAAGTGCCAGTTTCGCGGCCCCCATCCGGCGGCTGAGGCCGGCAGCGAGGAGCAGCGCGCCGACCCTCATCCGCTCCACCCCCAGGGGACGGGGCGGCCGCTGTCCTCGAGCAGGCCGCCGACGCCCATGGCCGCGATGCGGGCAGCATCCACCGCGAGGCCCACGGCCCAATGTTCGAGCACCAGGTCGAGGCCGTTGCGCTTGGGACTGCGCGCGCAGCCGGGCAGGCCGATGACTAACGCAGGGCCCAAGCGGGCGAGGACCAGCAGATTGCCCGGATCGACCGGCATTCCGACGCGCAGGATAGTGCCGCCGGCAGCGCGGATGGCGGCCGGGATCACGTCGCGCGGATCAGAGGTGGCGGTGGCGCCGGCGATCAGGACCAGGTCTGCCGAGACGGTGGCGAGGGCGGCGGCCAGTGCCTCCACCGCATGGGGGACAGGCGGCGCCTCGTGCA